>WRKB01000001.1 GCA_009778295.1 Betaproteobacteria bacterium
TTGCTTCAAGCCGTTTTGCGCCGGCGTGCCACACCTCGATGACAGACAGGTCAAAAGGGTCAAAACGCAAATCGACTTTTTTGCGTGCGAACGCCATGCCGGCCTCAAAGGTAACCCCGCCCAGAGAAAAGCACCCCGTCTTATCCACTGTCCGCGTCTCTTCGTGGAGGAAGGCGTCGTAACATTCCTCCGGCGTGGCGAACCGGATCCGTTTCTCATCTTTTTGAAATGCCTGCATGGGCGTCATCTTCCCGATCCCTGTATGCGCCTTATGCTGGTAGCCTTCCTCCAGCCAAGCGCGGTAGAGAGCGTTCAGGTGGGCCAAACCCCTGACTTCGGCGAGGGAAGTTTCCCGGATGAACTCTTCGGCAGTGAGTTGAAAGCGTTCAACCTTGCCCTTGGAAGCTGCAGAATACGGCGCAGTCCGCAGGTGGCGGATACCGAGCCTGGCGCAGCCGATACGCATCCACTTGGATACAAATTCTTTCCCGTTGTCGACGTAGATGGAATCTGGCTTTCCGAATTTGAGCATGGCCTTACGAAAGCAGTCCTCCAAAACCGGGACTCTGTGGTTGAAATAAAATTCGCTGTGGGTAACGACGCGCGTGCAGTCATCAATGAAGGAGGCAAGGTATGTCCGGCGCTTTTTGCCTTTGTCGTCAGGGATGTGCGGCCCGAATTTGACGTCTGACTGCCAGAGCGTATTGCGCCCGACGCGGACGAAGCGGCGCGCGGCGCGTGTGCCGGCCGCACAACGGAGCTGCTTCGTGCTGTGGCCCAAGGCCAGCAGGTTATGGGACAACGTGGACCTCGAGACCGACCCCGGCTTGATGTGGCCCTCTTTCTCCAAAATGGTGACAATATTGCGGACGCTGCGCTCCGGCAACTCCCTCTTGCACTGCATGGCGATTCCCAAAATGTCCGCCGGTATCGCTTTGAACGTCCCGGCCTCGGCCCTCCCGGCGGGTTCCAGCCCTTTAAGGCCGCCTTTTCGGTAGCTTTCCAGATACCTCCGCAATGTCCGTTCAGAAATGCCGTGCTTTTCAAGGATTTCGAGCCGGATGCGCCGCTTTTCAGCAGCGCAGAGCCCATCGGCGAGCAGCGGCGCGATCATTTCGAACCGGTCAGCCGATGTTTGCAGCTTGTTTTCCCGTTCCATGTGCCAAAACCCCTTTCCGTTTTCCTATACCGCTATACTAAACGATCGGGTTTCGGACATACAGGCAAACCATATGAAGTTTAAGTGCCGCTACAGGAATCCGCAGTTCTGCGTGGTGAGGATGATGTTGGCCTTGCCGATGACCCCGCCGCTTCCGGGGCCAGGATATTGGCGCAGCAGCAAGGCAAGCTGCTTCAGAAGCGCTCTGCCCTGCAGTTCCAGCGAACCAATATGCCGGCCGTATACTGTCAGCAATACAGAAAGAAGCCAGCCAACCGATTCTGGCCCCCGTTCCCGGAACTGCCTGACCCAGCGCCGCATCGTGGAGACGTCGGCTGCGAAACCGCCCAAGCCCTCAATGCCCTTGCCCTCTTCCGAGGCTGCCAGCACCTCTTCGATGACCCCAGCCATGTAGTGCTTGTGCGGGCTGATGAATTCGGGGGTGAGCGCAGGGTATACGCTGCAGGCGACACAATGCATCTGGGCTACCCAGCCGTTATGGATCCCGCCGCTTTCATCCAGGCAACGCCGCGGATAACTGCCATGTACTTTCAACGGCCCGTGACAGAACGGGCACAAAACAGCGCCGCTGCGCACCAACTCATCCGCTGTAAGCAAGACCTCGGTCCTGTCGTAGAAATTCGCCTTGCAAATTCCACCAGAATGCCATACAATCAAAATGCTTTCTAAGGCGAAAGAAAAGGGCTCCGGGGGTTGCATGCGCTAACATGTAACGAAAAACCTCGACGCCCTTTTCTTCACTTTTTCCCGCTTCTCAAGATTTTGCTTGATTATATCATATTTCAATCGGTCATGCTGCCCTGCCAATTCTCAGACAGCCGGGACAGCCGTAAACACTCGGAAAGAAAAAAAGAAGGGGGACCCGCTACATAATGCCCTCTTAAAGCTCCGTCTGAGGTTTCGTGGGAATGAATCCATGTAAGAGATAAGGCCTACTTCATCTTATCTTTTTTGCGCCAAGCTTGGTAGGCGTTCTCCCCTTTGACGCTTACTTAGAATTAGAGTCATTACATCAAAAAACGCGAATTAAAAAGTCGCTCTGGAAGCGTGGCGGCGGCATCGGGCGTGATACCGCCGCCGGGAGAATTCGAATTAATTCTGGCAAGCTGGGCGCGTGATGCGCCGCTTTGCGTCTGCTGTTTTACTTCAATCAATATATCATCGCTTACAAACCAGCATCAATTAACATAATATTTCGATTGCCTTCTTTTTTGATTGTAATTCTATAATTATAGTTTTGATATAAAACAGTGATTATCGTTTCATTACCATCCTGCCAAGTCTTAAAATCAGTTTCATCTTCACAAATATTACTAAAAT
>WRKB01000002.1 GCA_009778295.1 Betaproteobacteria bacterium
CGCTCAAGGCGCGGGGTGAGTTCCCCAAGGTTCGTACGCAAGACCAAAAGCAAAGCATGGCAAAACGGGCGTCCCCCTCCCTGATCATGCCACCAGGAAAATGTCTGTCCCGTACATTCCCATACTCCCAGAGCGCGCAGAACCCTCTGCCGGTTGTGGGCATGAGTACGGGCGGCATAGAGCGGATCCACCTCGTGAAGCCGGGCATGGAGAACCTGCGGTCCTTGCCGCGTGTATGCCTCTTCCAGGCATCGTGCCACTTCGGGCTTCACCGACGGAATATCGGCCATGCCCCGCGTAATTGCCCGGATATACAGCCCCGTACCCCCCACCAACAGTGGCAGACGGCCCCGCGCCACGCATGCCGCGATTTTCGCGGTAGCGAGTCTGGTCCAGTGTCCGGCGTTGATTTGTTCCGTAATACTCAAAAAACCATAAAGATGATGCGGACAGAGAAGCTGCTCCTCCGAGCCAGGCTGGGCCGTGATGACTGGAAAATCCGCATAAACCTGACGGGAATCAGCATTGATCACCTCGCCTCCCAAGACAGCGGCAAGATGCAAGGCCGCAACGCTCTTGCCTGTTCCCGTGGGGCCGGCAATACAGACCACCCGGGGGAGATCAGGCATTGCTCTTCCCTGACGGAACAAAGCCCCCCGCTGAAGGAGCAAGACAGGGCGTAGCCCTGCGCACCTCGCCCAGGGCGTATTTATTGTGCAGACTGCGTTCCACACATTCCGGCACCAGGCCATGGACATTTCCGCCCAGACTGGCCGCGGCCTTGACAATGGTGGAGCTGATGTACAGCCATTGGTAGTCCGTCATCAGAAAGACGGTCTGGATCTCGCGCCGAAGTCTGCGGTTCATCAGCGCCAACTGGAATTCATACTCAAAATCGGAAACCGCCCGCAGACCGCGCAGCAGAATGTGTGCGCCACGTTTGGCCACATAGTCCACCAACAGACCATCAAAGGGCTCGACCACAATGCCGGAGTCGCTGTCTCCAATGGCTTCGCGGGCCAATTGCACCCGTTCTTCCAGAGTAAAAAGAGGATGCTTGGGTGTTTCGGCGGCCACCGCAACCACGAGTTGGTCAAAAAGTTCCCTGCCGCGGCGAATAAGGCTCAAATGTCCGTTGGTCAAAGGATCAAAAGTGCCCGGATAGATGGCGGTACGTTCCTGATGCATATCTACACCTGATTGTATATGTTATGCGCCTGCCAGAGCAGAATCCGCGTCTGCCCGTACTCACGGTTGCTGACGCATGCGAGTTCTTCATGCGCGGCTTCGTCGAGCCGCGTTTGCGTTTCCACTTCCGCCAGAATAAAGGCTCCCGGAGCAAGCCACCGGCCACGCACAAGAGCCGGCAAGACAGCAGGCACAAGGTTCATGCAATAGGGCGGATCCACGAATACCAAATCGAAGCGTTCCTCCAGTGCCTCCTGTCCCTGTCGACCCCGGCGCGCGAGCAAGCGCAGTACATCCTCCCGCACAAGGCGGCACTGGGGCGCGAAAAGTCCGAGTCTGACGGCGTTCTGTTCCAGGCATTGCACTACGACCGGAGAGTTTTCCACCAGGCAGATGCACCGCGCGCCCCGGCTGGCGGATTCGAAAGCCAGACTGCCGCTGCCTGCGAAGAGATCCAGTACGGAACACTCAGGCCAGACGACTCCCCTGGCCTCAAGCATGGAAAAAAGGGCTTCACGCACCCGGCCCGTGGCAGGCCTGTAGCCGGCTCCCTCCACGGTTTTCAACTTCCACCCACGGAATTTTCCGGCAATGATGCGCATACGGCAATAGCCCTGAACTTATACTTCCATTAAAAAACGCATCAGCTCAAAGTTCAGCCTCAACATACGTTCGCGCAGTTCTGTCTGTTCCGCCCAGGGGCGTGCGCGGACTCCTTCCAGCTTGGCTTTGAGCAAAGCCCATTTCGCCTCGGTATCGCTGGTGATATACTTCCAGTCCACCTCGGGCCGGGCCGCTTCCGGCGTAGCGAGCGCCACCTGCTCCCCTCCAAGAACAATCTCCAGTTCCTCAAGGTAATTCGGCACGATCGGCGTCAGCTGAAATTCCTTCTGGATACGGGCCGCCAAAATATCCTGCGCCTTTGCTTCACCATGAATAAGCACGATGCGTAAATCCGGCCGTACTGCCGCGCCAATCCAGTCCAGCAACTGGCTTTGTCCGGCATGGCCGGAAAATCCGCCTATGGTGAAAACTTTGGCCTTGATCGCCACCTCGTCGCCGAAGAGGCGGATGGATTTTCCGCCATCCACAATTTTGCGTCCCGGAGTCCCCTCGCCCTGGTAGCCGACAAAAATGATGCTCGCTCCGGTTTTCCACAGATTGTGCTTGAGATGGTGCTTGATACGCCCCGCGTTGCACATGCCGCTTGCCGAAATGATAATGGCCGGGCCCTGCACATCGTTGATGCTCTGTGATTCCGCAGTATTCATGGTGTATTTGAGATTCGGAAGCTCAAAGGGGTCTTCACCCCGGGCCAGCAATTGCCGGGTATTTGAGTC
>WRKB01000003.1 GCA_009778295.1 Betaproteobacteria bacterium
CAAATTTCTGGTCTTTTGCGCGGCGCTCATCCGCGGAGTGCATAAATACGGCGGGCTGCTCCGCGCCACCGTGGCTTCGGCCGGGAATGACCATCGCCTCGGCGCAAGTGAGGCGCCCCCGGCGATTATGTCCATTTTTCTCGGCGATCAACTGACGGATGTGTTCGAGCAGTTTCGGGCCGGGCGCGTGAAAGGCGCAAAAAAAGGACGCGTGATGCATGTGGGCGTGGACACCCTGCCCCCCCTGCCTGCTGACCCCGGAGACCGCAACCGCACAAGCCCTCTGGCGTTTGTCGGCAACCGCTTTGAATTTCGGGCCATCGGCGCAAGCATGTCCCCGGCGGATTCGCTGTCCACCCTCAATGTCATCATGGCGGACTCGCTTGGTTTTGCCGCCGATTTTCTGGCGCGGGAAAGCAAGGGCAGCCCGGGCAAATTGAATGCCGCGGTACAAAGCTTCATCCAGCACGTCATTGAAGAACACAGCGCCGTTATTTTTAACGGTGATGGGTATTCAGAAATATGGCATAAAGAAGCCGTGCGCCGGGGGCTGCCCAACCTGTGCGCCGGCCCGGAAGCCATACAACAGCTCTGTACCCCGGAAGCCCTGCACTTGTTCGCGCAACACCAAGTGCTCAACAAGCAGGAGGTCAAGGCGCGCCAGGACATCTATTTCGAACAGTATTGCAAAACCGTACGCACAGAAGCCAGAATAACGGCGCGCACGGCGCGTACCATTATCTACCCGGCGGCTATGCGCTATCAGGGTGAACTGGCCGCCACCTGCGCGAACATGAAGGCCATCGACATGGAATACAAGGCCGTGACGCTGAACGAGCTGACCACGAAACTGCGCTCCATGCAGCAAGCCGTGTTGACGTTGGAGCAGCTGCTCGGCGCCGCGCCCATGAAAGATTTTCCGGAAGAAGCCCGGTATTGCCGCGACAGGGTGCTGCCCGCCATGAACGAAGCGCGCCGTTGGGCTGACGCCCTGGAAAACATCGTCGCTGACGATCTCTGGGCCTTGCCCAGTTATCAGGAGATGTTGTTTATAAAATGATGCTTCCAGACGGCAAAGGCGTCCCTGGCGCGCTCGGAGTAACGCGCCCGGCGTTCTGTTCTTTTTGTCCGTTCCGGCAAGGCGGGCATAAGCCCGAAATGCGCGTTTGACGGCTGAAAGCGCTTCGCCGCTTGCCGCAAATGTCCGAGCAGCGCGCCGAGCGCGCTCTCCGGCGGCGGCGGCGTGAGCTTGCGGCCGCATGCCTTTGCCGCGAGCAGCATCCCCACCCACAATCCGCAGGCGGCTGACTCCACATAACCTTCCACGCCGCTGATTTGTCCGGCAAGATGCACCTGCGGCCTGGCGTGCAGCGCAAGTTCCTCGTCCAACACCTGCGGCGCATCCACGTAGCTGTTGCGGTGCATACTCCCAAAGCGCAAAAACTCCGCCCGGGCAAGGCCGGGGATGAGCCGGAAAACCCGCGCCTGCTCACTCTGGAGGAGCTTTGTCTGGCAGCCGACCAGATTGTAGGCGCTGTTGTTCAGATTCTCCGCCCGCAACTGCACCAGCGCCCAAGGACGCCTGCCGGTGCGCGGGTCCGTGAAACCCACCGGTTTGAGCGGCCCGAAATTCAAGGTGCGCTCCCCGCGCGCGGCCAGGCTCTCAATCGGCATGCAGCCTTCGAAGTGAAGTTCCTTCTCAAAATTTCGCACGGGCGTCACGCTCGCGCTACAAAGCGCTTCATAAAATTTCAGATATTCTTCCCTGTTCATCGGGCAATTCAGGTAGTCGCCTGTGCCTTCGTCCTCCGGGGCGGCATTGCGCGTACCCCGAAAGGCGATATTCGTATCCACTGAATCTCCCAACACAATCGGCGCGATGGCGTCATAAAAATACAGGTGCCCGCCTGTCAGCTCCGACAGGCTTGCACCCAAGGAATCCGAGGCCAGCGGTCCGGCGGCCACCACCACGCGCGGCGCCTTGTGTAAAGCCGGATCGTCAAGTCCGGTAATTTCCCTGCGGACCAGCGTGATATTCGTTTCTGCCGTAATGCGTTCACTGATCAAACGGGAAAAGAGTTCCCGATCCACAGCCAGCGCCTTGCCTGCAGGCACGCGCGTCTTTTCCGCCGTGTCCAGCACCAGACTGCCAAGTTCACGCATTTCCTGCTTCAGCAAGCCAACGCCCGAGCTCAGCTCGTCTGAACGCAAGGAATTGGAACACACCAGCTCTGCCAGATATTCCGAGCTATGCGCAGGTGAAAAACGCGCGGGCTTTTGTTCGAAAAGCGTCACCCGCAGACCGGCGCGCGCAAGATGGTATGCGCACTCGCAACCCGCAAGGCCGCCGCCGATGACGACAATAGGTTCCATCACTCCCTCCGGCAAATATAAAAAGACCCGCAGACGGATGAAAGCTACGCATTCGCGCACGATGGCGCAAGCAAAACCGCGCCGGCCCCAGAGCAGATCGCTCACTCCGGCGTTGTCAGCGCAGGTGAATTGCGCCTATGCCTGCGCGGCGGCAAGCCAT
>WRKB01000004.1 GCA_009778295.1 Betaproteobacteria bacterium
CCACCGCCATCGGCGCGGGCGAGCAGGACCGGGTCGGGGTCGCCGAGATCGCGGTGCACAAGGCGTACACCAAGTACGCCGATATTACCTGCTTTGATGCCCACGGCCTGCCCTATGCCGACCTGGCGGCGGAAATCGAACGCGGCGGGCGGGACAGGGCGGACAAGGAGGCAATCGACGCCAGGGTGCGGGCCGATAAGGCCGGACTCCCCGGCTCGGTGATGATTTCCGATGCCTTCTTTCCTTTCCGCGACGCCGCCGACGTCGGCATCCGCGAAGGGGTCACCGCCATCCTTCAGACAGGCGGTTCGATCCGCGATTTCGAATCAATCCAGGCCTGCAACGAAGCCGATCCCCAGGTAGCGATGCTGTTCACCGGCCAGCGCTCATTCAAGCATTAGCAGGTGGTTAAAAAACTCCAACATCGGGCAGTACTGGCACAATATGCGGAAAGGCTTGGCCGACATGTCACTGTATATTGTGGGCTAAGCAGCGCAAAAATCCCGCACCATCCACACCCTAGGAGACAAGGGCAGAGTGACGCCAAAGGCCGCTTTCCGGCGAGGGGCAATGGCGATTTTGACCGCTTGACCGCACATAACATATAGCTTATATTTAGTGGGTGGAATGGACGGTTGAATTTTTGGACGACAGGGTTGAGGCGGAGTTTGCCGCTTTGCCCGTTGATTTTCAGGCGTCCATACTGCGGGTGGCGGATCTGATCCGGAAATACGGGCTTGAACATGTCGGAATGCCGTATGTGCGCCATGTCCAAGGCAAAATTTGGGAAATGCGCGGGCGTGGACACGATGGCATAGCCAGAAGCCTTTACGTGACGGCAAAAGGGCGGCGCGTGATTATTCTGCGCTCTTTTGTCAAAAAGACACAGCGAACCCCTGGCGATGAAGTGCTCATAGCCCGGAAGGGCAAAGGAGGTACGATAATGGGCAGAAATGCTTTTGACTACCACAATGAGAAAATGCGTGGCAATGCGGAGTACAAAGCGGCCTATGACGCTCTTGAGCCCGAGTTTTCCATTGCGGATGCCTTGATCCGTGCCCGCGTCGAGGCCGGATTCACCCAGGCTGAGGTAGCGGCTCGCCTTGGCGTAACCCAACCTGCAGTTGCACGTATGGAATCTGGACGGAATATTTCGCTTAAGTCCGTCGCCCGCTACGCCGGGGCCATCGGCAGGCCGATAACTCTGGAAATCATGCCCAAGCCCCTTTGATTTGACCGCCCAGCATTCCCCCCTTCATACCTCCCCCCACACCTGCCTTGAGCGGCCGCCCTCCCCCAGGTAGCGATACTGTTCACCGGCCAGCGCTCATTCAAGCACTGAGCGCCAGCAAGAAAAAAACCGGGGTATCGCAGTACGAAGAAATCGTCCCTCTGTGTTCTACATTGGCAGCCGAGTGAAAAATCGATGATAAAGGTGGCCACAGCGGCTTCCGTGGCCTTATCCCACGGTCCTTCAAATTTGGCTTACGGCAGCTGACCTCAAACAATGACTTGAGCCCAGCCCGAAAAAATGTTGTGAGCCGGAGTTTGGATGCGAACTCATATGCCTTCAAACCAAGCGGTATTCACCTCCACCTCTTCCACCATGCGGACATGCACACCAAGACGGAGCTGTTTGAGCATGTCCACAAGGCTTTCCCCATTAATGAGGTCAATGGGTGAGGTTCCGTCGCGGGTGGCTTCTTGTATGGCGTCTTTGGTAAACGTGCCGGTAGTGATGAAAAGCCCTTTATCAGCCCTGCCAATCATGGCCCCACGAAAATCCCGGATGGCGCCCGCACCGATACTGCCTTTGTAGCGCTTACATTGAAAGACAACATGGTAGCTCAACACATTTTGCAGTTTGATGATGCCCTTGCCGTCGATGCCTCCATCACCGGAGCATCCGGTTACTTCTACCTGCACAAAACCACTTTCCCGTAAAAAACGCTTGGCAAGACGCTCGAATGCGTCAGGTTTCATTTGCAGCAGTTTTTGATGTAGCGTTTCTTTCCAGCCAGCCTCGATCTCCTCGGCGATAGCGTGCGGCATGGCTTCTTCGACTACTGAATTCGGCTGCTGTTTCTTTATCCGAGAAAAATATTCGTCTCTCACTGACTGAACGATAGCATCAGTATCAATCTTTTGCCCCGGCTGATATTTTTCGGTAAGCGCCCAGACGCCACGCTCGGAATTACCCAACAGGCCATATTTTTTAAGATAGGTTCGCGCCCAGGCTAGGCGGTATTCCACTTCGGTCTGGCTGGATTTTTCAGGGTTATGTGGCTGTGATGTGATGTCTTCCGGTAGGCAGAGCGCCTGAATGACCGTATTCGCAATTTCCTCAATACTGCCAGAACCACCGAGCGTTTCCAAAGCGTTGAGGGTGGGCATCATGAGTTGATCAAAGGTGGGCATTTTCATAGGGCGCTCCGATATTTGGTCACTACGATAATAACCGTCCCTCGCTTTCCCTGCTGCCCCCTAACGGCGGACAGCTTTACAAAGTTGCGGGGGACGAAGCCACTCAGCCGCTCGTCCTTT
>WRKB01000005.1 GCA_009778295.1 Betaproteobacteria bacterium
AGGCTTGCGGCTCAGGAATTGTGGCCCGCCCCGGATGAAGCCGGAAAGCCCATGCAAATCAATAAGGCCCGCCTTGCCGCTGCCTTGCGGGAAGTTTTGGGGTCGCTTGCCGATCGTTGCATTCTGCCGAACTCTCTGGTCATCCAGCGTGGAGGCGTTGTTTTACGTGAGGATGATCTGCATGCGCTGCTCGTCAAAAATTTGGCAGAACCCCTCCGAGCTCTGCCCGGCGCGGCTGATCTCCAGGATGTTCGTCTGCCTCCGTATATTTTTTTGGCCCATCCTCAGCAGCTGGTCACGCTGGAGCCCGTGAAACTCGTGCCCGGCCGGCTGAGCCTGCGCTTTGTCGTGCAGGAAATGGACGGCACGGTGTTGCGGCGAGTGGCTGCCACGGCTTTCCTCAATGTGTGGATGGAAGTGCCTTGTGCCGCCAAGCCCCTGAGCAGGGGCGACGCGTTGACTCCTGACTCCGTCACTTTTGTGCGCATGAACGCCGCCCATATGCGTGAGATACCCTGGGACGGGCGCGGCGGACCTTGGCAGGTGCAACGTGCTATAGCTCCCAACCAGCCGATTTTCCAGGGGGATCTACAGGCCCAGTCCATATTGCGCAAGGGCAGCATCGTCAACTTGGTCTATGAAAAAGGCAATGTGCGCATGAGCGCGCGGGCCGAAGTGCTGGCAGATGCCGAACCCGGAGCCACGGTCACGGTGCGCAATTTGCAAAGCAAGAAACAGATTTTCGCCACAGTGATCGACAACAACACCGTCATGGTAAAATGACGCATGGAATGATGAAGATATGAAACAACCAGGGAGAACGCCATGAAACTTTTCTTCCGCATGCTCGCGCTGGGTTGCGCGCTGTTTTTGCTGAGTGCCTGCAATGGCGCCAAAAAAATCCCGGACATCATGCCCCAGGCGGTTCCGGCCCAAGAATACCAAGATACCGCCGCCATGCGGGAGAAAAATCCCGGTTCGCTCTTTAATGACGCCGAGGCCGACCAGCTTTTCGCAGACGGCAGAGCACGCCGTGTGGGCGATCTTGTGGTCGTCAAAATCGTGGAGCAGACCAAGGCCGATACCAAGGCCAATACCGCGGCCAAAAAGGATAATAACAACAACTATGGGATAGGCGGCTTTTTCGGAGCATCCTCGGTGCCCTTTGTTCCCATCGCCAACGCGAATCTCCCGGGCGTGAGCAGCGCCAAGACCGATTCCACGTACAAGACGACAGCCCTGGATACCCGGAGTGTCAGCAACCTGAACGTCACGGGTGAAACAAAACGTGAAAATTACGTCACGACTTCCATGGGCGCGCGCGTCACCCGCGTGTTGCCAGGTGGTCTGCTGCAGATTGAAGGCGCACGCGAAACCCGCGTGAACGAAGAAACGGAATACATGGTGCTTACCGGCGTGATCCGCTCTAAAGATGTGGCCGCCGACAACAGCGTCATGTCCACCCAGATAGCCGACGCTAATATCACCTATTACGGCAAGGGCGTGCTCGGCGACAAGCAGAAGGCCGGCTGGTTCACGCGCCTGATGGATAATATCTGGCCCTTTTAGCGTAGTGTAACTGTGTTTCCCCCGGGAAACAGCAAGGAGAAGCGTCATGTCTGTGACCATATCCCTCCGCCGTATTCCGGCATGCATCTTCGCGGGTCTTCTGATCCTGGCGTTCGCCTCGCCGGCCGGCGCCGTGCGGATCAAAGACATCGCCACCTTTTCCGGCATGCGCGACAACCAGCTTGTCGGCTACGGACTGGTCATCGGCCTGAACGGCACGGGCGACAAGAAGGACTCGATTTTTACCATCAGCTCTATGGTAAACATGATGGATCGCATGGGCATTTCTGTGGATCCCAAGCAGTACAAACCGAAAAACGTGGCATCGGTCATCGTCACGGCCAAGATGCCCGCTTCCGCCAAGCCCGGTTCCCGCATGGATGTGACGGTATCTTCTCTCGGGGACGCCTCCAGTTTGCAGGGCGGCGTGCTTATCCAGACGCCGCTTAAGGGTATTGACGGCAAGACGTATGCCCTGGCCCAAGGGCCCCTGGCTCTCGGCGGCTATGGAGCGACAGGCGCTGCGGCCAATACCCAGAAAAACGTGACCACCGTGGCTTCCATTCCCGGCGGCGCCACTATTGAACGGGGTGTGCCTTTTGAATTCAACGAACAGGAGAAGGTGACCCTGCATCTTTCCATAGCGGATTTTTCTACAGCGCAACAGATTGCCGAACGCCTCAATTCCACCATGGGCGGCCAGTTTGCCCGTGCCGTTGATGCCAGCAGCGTGAATCTGAACATTCCCTCCCATTACCGGGGGAATCTCGTGCCGCTCATGGCTTCCGTGGAAAATCTGGAAATAGCTCCGGATGTAGCGGCCAAGGTTGTCGTAGACGAAAAAACCGGTACGGTGGTGCTGGGCCGTGACGTACGCGTGGCCAAGGCCGCTGTGGCGCACGGCAACCTGCAGATTACGGTGCAGGAGAGCCAGCAGGTTTCCCAGCCCGGCCCCTTCAGCCAAGGGCAAACCGTGGTCACCCCCACCACCAATCTCGGTAC
>WRKB01000006.1 GCA_009778295.1 Betaproteobacteria bacterium
CCCCCCCTCTCGAGAGTTAAAAGGAAAAAAAGCGATGGTGCATACTATCTATAGCAGTATTTAGAATGGAATAATAGCAAGGTATTTTGCCTGGCACATCCAAGCAGAACAAAGCCGCGCTCGAAGTCAACATCATTACCATGTCAGGCGGAATACGGGCAAGAAGCTTTTCTGTTCCCCCAGGATGAAAAGGTGCATGACTTTGCCCTTGCCTGCGCCGCGTTAAAATGGGAGGAAGCATATGTGATTGCCATTGACAATGACGCCAAAAAGTGACGCCATGCTGCTGAACAGTAAGCAGAAAAAAACTCTGGAAGCGATTCCATCACACGCCTAAAAATCTCGCTGGGGACGATCTCATTGCGCTGTCGCGTGCCTTAGACTGCGACATGGTAAAGGACGGCGGTTTCCATTTTGCTTTCAGGCGGATACTTATAAAGGAGAACATGATGTCCAACGCAATGCCGCGCCTCCGGGGAATACTTTCCCCGGTACTCACGCCGTTCAACAGCAAACTCGCCCCTGATCCCGGACGTTTCCTGGCGCACTGCCGGAAACTGATAGATGCCGGTATCGGGTTGGCGATTTTCGGCACCAATTCCGAGGGCAATTCCCTCGCCGTGGAGGAAAAGCTGGACCTTTTAGCTTACCTTCTGGACAACGGCATCCCTGCAGAGCGCATAATGCCCGGTACAGGATGCTGCGCCCTTACCGACTCCGCGGCCTTGACCAACGCGGCCGTATCCAAGGGCTGCGGCGGCGTGCTGATGCTGCCTCCCTTTTACTACAAGGACGTGTCAGTAGACGGACTTTTCAAGAACTTTGCGGAAATTATCGAGCGTGTGGGGAATGCCAAGCTTCGCCTGTACCTCTACCACATCCCTCCCGTTGCCGCTGTGCCCATAAGCCCTGAATTGATAGAACGGCTGCTCAAGGCTTATCCCGGCACTATCGCAGGCATCAAGGACAGCTCTGGCGACTGGGATACTACGGAAATGCTGCTGCGAAATTTCCAGTCCAGCACTTTTGACGTGTTCTGCGGCAGCGAGGTCTTTTTGCTCCAAACCATGCGCGGCGGCGGCAGCGGCAGCATCACGGCCACGGCCAACACCAATGCGCCGGCTATCATGGATTTGTATGCAAGCTGGCAAACCCCAGAAGCCGATGAAAAGCAGGCCAAGGTGACAGCCACCCGCAAAATTTTTGCCAAGCTGCCCATGATCGCCTCCATGAAGGCCGTGATCGCCCGCGAACTGAATGATCCGGCATGGGCCATGCCGCGCCCGCCGCTGATGCCCTGCGAGCCGAACGAGGTCGATGCCGTCATGGTTGAATTGAAAAGCCTGGGCTACGCGTATTGAGTATTTTTTATTCTCTGCGCCGGTATGTGACTCCCAGAAGCTCCTCAAACACCTTGATCATCGCGCCCTTATCCTCTGCGCCACATCCTTTGAGCAGAGCAGTCTGATATGTTGCGGCGGCGGCCTGCATTACCGGCAAGGGCACCTGTTCCGCAAAAGCGAGCTGAGAGCCGTTGACGAAATCCTTGTACGCGTTACACATGGGATAAGCGCCGCTGAAACGGCCTTCTAGAATGCGGGGGATGAAGAATTCCGAGGCATAGCTGCGCCCGGTCCCGCTATTGACGATTTCCCCGGTTTTTACCGGATCAAGTCCCATTTTCACGGCTAAGGGCAGAATCTCAGCCAAGGCCGCGATGTTGATATTGAAAAGCAACTGGTTGACGAGCTTGGTCAACTGGCCGTTACCCACTGCCCCCATGTGCAGAATTTTATTGCCCATACGCCGCAAAAAAGGCTCTACTCGCGCTAATGTCGCTACATCGCCACCAACCATAATTGACAGAGTTCCCTCACGGGCTCGTGTCTCCATGCCGGAGATGGGGGCATCCAAAAAATGAGCCCCCTGCTTTTCCAGCGCAACGGCTACTTCTTGGGTAAGCGCGTAACTGACTGTGCTGCAATCCACTACGACATGCCCCTTGCCAAGATGCGGCAATAGTCCGTCTTCGCCAAAAACTATGCCTCGTACTGCAAGATCACCGGGCAGACACAAAAAGATAATTTCACTTTGCGCCAGATCTGCCGCTTTGTTTGTGGTTTTCGCCCCGTCTGCGCGAAAATCCTCAAACCAGCGGGAACTCGTATTACAAACGGTTAGCTCTACGTCGGAACCGAGCAGATTCCTTGCCATGTGCCGGCCCATTTGTCCGAGACCCGCGAAAGCTATTTTTGTCAGTGTGCAACTCATGTTGACAGTCCGTATTATTCTATCTGTGAGCAATGCGCTCCAAAATCAATGTTACAATGCTCCGGGTGCATACTTCGAGCAGATATCCAAAAGCAAGTTCTCGTCGCCAAAGCCTCCCGCCTTGGTGATAAGCGGCAGACCCGCACAAAGTCCATTCTGCATGCGAGCATACGGAATGCCCGTACTTACCGCGCCTTCAATGGTCACGTGGGTACAGGCAATATCTTTAAGGCAACGCGCGGCTGTTTCTCCGCCGGTGACGACGAACAGGCCAGCCCGCGCCGTACGCAAAACCCGGCA
>WRKB01000007.1 GCA_009778295.1 Betaproteobacteria bacterium
GTGATGCGGGGTTACAGACGGATCCCGCCCGGCTGCTGCATGCCGTGCTGGTCGACAGCGCACACGGCAGCTACCCGGACGGGATCGATGCCGAGGGCATACGAGCTCAGGGGATTGCGTTGCGCGATCTCCCCCTGGTTCAACCCGGCAACGTACAGCGCCATATTCCGGTACTCGTGACGCAGGCCGTTCTGTCGGCGGCGGTACAAGAAAAGTGTGGGGATCGGTTTCCTGTGTGAATCCCCGTGAAATCAGGCGTTGTCCGGCTTTCGCTCTCCAGCGGCATGCAGCCAGCGGTGCAGAGTTTTATTGAGCAGGTCCGGATCGATGGGCTTTGAAATGTGATCGTTCATGCCCGCGTGCCGGCTCTTTTCTTTATCTGTTTCCATGGCATTGGCCGTCATGGCGATGATGGGAATGCTCTCAGCCCCTGGTTTACCGCTGGCCCGTATTCGGCGTGTAGCTTCAAAACCGTCCATTTGCGGCATCTGGATATCCATAAGTATCAGGTCGTAGTCCTTATTGAGCGCCGCTTCCACGGCCTCCCGTCCATTTGCCGCCATATCGGTGCTGAAGCCGAGAAGAGAAAGGATCTCCAGCGCAATTTCCTGGTTGATCTCGTTGTCTTCAACAAGCAGAATTCGCGCTTGTCTTTCGCCATGCTGCTGTGCGGGGTCATTCTTCGGGATTTGTGGAGACGGGATGTGCTCTTCGCCTGGGCGCATCGGCAGGTAGAAGGAGAAGATACTGCCTGAACCGAACTTGGAGTCCACCCATATGGCCCCGTCCATAAGTTCCACCAAGGCTTTGGTGATGGCAAGCCCCAGGCCCGTACCGCCGTAGGTGCGCGTAATAGAGCTGTCAGCCTGAGAAAAGCTTTCGAAAATACGGGACAGCTGTTCCGCGGTCATGCCGATGCCGGTGTCTTGTACTGTGAAGAGCAGTTCACAGGTTTCTGCAGTACTATTGCGCAACATGACGCTCAGGCGTATTTCTCCCTGCTCGGTAAATTTTACGGCATTTGAGAGCAGGTTCAGCAAAATTTGGCGCAAGCGCAACGGATCGCCCATTATGACACGGGGTACCTGGGGATCTGCATGCACGACAAGCGACAGGCCTTTGCTTTGTACTTTTTCCAGCAGGATATCCTGAATGCTGGCAAGTTGTTCATGCAGGGTAAAGGGCACACATTCGACATCCATTTTACCGGCTTCGATTTTTGAGAAATCCAGAATGTCGTTGATAATTCCCAAAAGACTCGTAGCTGAAATGTGTATCTTTTGGAGATAGTCCCGCAGTTTTGCCGGCGGTTCCTGCAGGAGAGCCAGATAGGTCATGCCGATGATGCCGTTCATGGGCGTACGGATTTCATGGCTCATTCGGGCCAGGAAATCGCTTTTGGCCAAGGTCGCTTCTTCTGCCGCGTTTTTTGCCGCCATAAGCGTCTGTTCGGCTTCGCGCATCTTGGTGACATCTACAAGCCAGCCGAGTAACCCCTCCTGGTCTTCATAGAATATGGGGGTGCAGGTGAAGAGGTAATCCCTGGGAATTCCCCCCGGGGTGTACAACTGGATCGGATAATCGTTGAGGTATCCCTTGCTCGTTACCAGTTCCTTGCGTAATGCAGCCCGGTCGGCGCGGCTTACAAAAATTTTTTTCAAGGAACCCTCACGGATATCGATCAGCTCGTTCAGGGTCGGGTTGGCAAAGGTCAGTAGTTGCATGCGGTTAAGGAAGATGCCTATCCCGACGGGGCTTTTGTCGAGGATAGTGCGCAACTGCTCACGCTCTTTGCGCAGGTTGTCCTCCGTACGTTTGATGGCCCGCAAGTCCCGGATGCAACAGAAGCGTGCGCGGCGGCCATTGTACTGGATGTGAATGAACGTGTTTTCGCAGGGCAGGTAATTGCCTTCATTATCGAGATACAGACATTCGCAACGCTCAAATCCGGTTGTGGAGAAGTGTTCCAAAGCAGTGTCCAAGGCGATGTGGGAAGGCGTTCCATCCGGTTGGAAGGGAGGGAACAGCTTTTGATTGAGTATCTTTTCTTCCAACTCCTCGGCGCTTGCCACTTTGAAGAGACTGAGCGCCGAGGGAGAGCACTCGACAAGACGGTCGTCCTGCCAAACGATATGTGCATCCGCACTGCTTTGATAGACGCCTTGGGTCAGTGCGCGTATATTCTGGGATTCCGTAATATCTGTAAAAAAGATCAGCCAGTTGAAAGAGGCATCTGCATCCTGTACGGGGGCGAGGGAGAGTTCGATGTAGATGGTCGTGTTATCTTTACGCCAAAAATAGCAGGTAGTTTGGAGAAAATCGCCCTGGCTGCGCGCCCGGCACAGTTCACAATCCTCCGGCAAATACGGAGTACCGTCGGGCAGGCTGTGGTGCAGGGTGGCATGGAGGGATACGCCCATAAGTTCTTCGAGTTCATAGCCGAGCATCCGCAGGGCGGCAGGGTTCGCGTAAACGATGCGGCTCAGGCTGTCCAGGCAGAGGATGCCGTCTTGCGCGGAATCCACAAGCCGGCGCATGCGGCGCGAATAGGCACGGTAAGTCTTATTTGCCCG
>WRKB01000008.1 GCA_009778295.1 Betaproteobacteria bacterium
GTTAAGTATAATGACTGGGCGTTTGAGTACGTGCCGAAAAAATTCAAAACGCCAGAATTTTTTTTGGCTCTCGTTCAGCAAGACGGCACAGCACTTAAGTATGTGCCGAAAGCTCTCAGGAGGCCAGAACTTTGCCTCGCTGCTGTTCAGTGTGACGGATGGGCACTTGAGTCTGTGCCGGACGCATTGAAAACACCAGAACTCTGCCGCGTCGCTGTTGAAAATCACCCTAAAGCGCTTCTGTTGGTGCCGGAAAAGCTGAAAACCTCGGCGTTATGCCTTGCTGCTGTTCAACGTAGCGGCTGGACGCTTGAGCTTGTGCCGAAAGCTCTCAGGACACCGGAAATATGCCTCGCCGCCGTTAAAAATCACGGCTGGGCGCTTGAGTTTGTGCCGAAAGCGCTTATGACCCCCGAACTGTGTATGGCTGCCGTCCAGACTTCGGGGCGGCGCTTGTGGACGTGCCGGAAGCCCTGAAGGCTGTTGAACTCTGCATTGCCGCTGCCAAAGACGATGCCGAAGCGCTTCTCTTTGTGCCGGAAGCTCTCATAGGCGTGGTGCATAATGCGCTAGCCGATGGCGGGAGGAAGCATGATTGAATTTACCGGCAAGAACCTGTTGCCTGTCATCAAGTCAGCCGGATCCGTGTTGTTCATCTTCGGGGCGGGCATGAGCACTGATTCCGGCATGCCCGGTTAAGGGCTTTGTGTAAGGTTCAATCGCTTTAACTGCGTGAACCTGTTACAATATCACGGTAGGCGTTTTATGGAAAAAATGCTGCACGAACTCTCGATAAAAAAGCCAAGGGCATCGCTGCCCAGCCTGGAAATACGCCTCAGCGACACCGATGACGGCGTGGAGTATACAGAACCATTAGAAAAAGCCCTGGCGCTCTATGCCAGGGAGCACCCGGAACTTATTGCCACCATCTATGACTGTTGCAGTCTGAGCGTCAATTTCGGCGATTTGGGCACATCGCTCTTTTTTGGGGTGGCCGGTTCAAAGCCCCTGCTGAACTATCTCCATGCCACTCTCAGCCGAAACAGACAGCTTAGGGTTCGCCTTGGCGGCTCCGTGAAACCGGAAGAGTTGCGGTACCATGTGGAGAAGGGGCAGGCTTGGAAAATGCTGGATATGGTTACTTTTATGGCCCTTGACGGGGAAGGGTGAGGCCCCAAGCAGCAATATTGCCTGCACCTTGCCAGGGGTAAGGGTTGATAACAGCGCAACTATTGGATATGCTGGCTTAAAATCTGCATGCTGATTGGGGCAATATTTGTCGGCAAAGCTTGTATAATTATATTGCGATGAGGAAAACATGATATTCGCCTGGGGTCTTTTAGGGTCGGAATCCTCGCAAAACGCGCGCCGTATACGAACGCTCGCACTAAGCAGGTCAGTGCGTTTTTTTAATGACCGCGCTGTTCCCGGCATGGGAGGAGTGTGGTTCGGCAAACAATTGCTGCTCGCTACTTTGGGGGTAGCGCTAGCAGAAAAGGCGCGTAGTCAGGGAGTAAAAATCCTGAATATTGCAGCAGCCAATGCGGTAGAAGCACTAGCCTGTCTGCTGGCTTTCAGAAGCAATAAATGGACGCGTGATTATCGCCTACGCGGACGGATGAAATTGCACGGCAAAAATGAGGACTTTCATTTCCGTCATATACAGCAGCGAAATTTCTATGTCACTCAGCCAATGCGGATGGCGACCGTGCAGGCCTTGCCAGCACTGGGCTTTGTCAAGTCTGACAGTGTGCGGTTTAATGCGTTCAGTTGCTCGGAAGCAGGATGGAACTTTATCGAACAGGCCACCAAAGACTACCGTCCGCATAACAGGGCTGTCATTGATCAGCTAATAAGGTGGGTACACGGTAAGGCGCTTCAACCGACGCTCCCTCTTGAAAAGGCACTGTCTCCACTTGTGGCGCTTCCCGATGGGGCAAAAAAACTTCTTCGCGACAGGATCATTCAAGGAGGGGATGGAACCCGTGAAGGCACGAAGCGGCGACGCAATGCGCTGGCATGGGTGGAACGGCTTCGAGGAGGCGAGACGGATGATAAGAAACCGAAAGAAATTTCTGATGCTCACTGGCATGATCTCCGTGCGGGAAAGCAGTTTCTAAAAGTGCGTAATGCGGCAATCGCATTACTGGATACAATGGAGACATATATCGGAAAGCAGGCAAGTGGGCAGTTTCTTTCATTGAAAGGAGAGGTTCCGGATGTGCTGGTTGGCGGAATTGATACGCTGAATTCAGAAGCCGGGCTATTTCTGAAAATGAAGCATCAGGATGCGGAAGCCGGGGAATTTTGTCGGCAATGTACTAAAAAATCGCTCGATGTTTTACACGCTCTGGTCGAGCGAGACGGCCATGTATTGCGCCTTGTCGGTAACGAGGTAAAACCGGGACCGGCATTTCGTGGCACACAAAGCCATTCTACCTCGGATGAAGGCGAGGATGAGAATTCTCCGCCTCAAGGCGATACTCCTCTGCCTGAAGGCTTTTCAGAACGCATACGCAACCTTTATCTCCTGAGCCTTGATATGGACGGTACACTGGATTCATGGTTGCGACC
>WRKB01000009.1 GCA_009778295.1 Betaproteobacteria bacterium
ACGTCCCGGCCATTGGGGCGGAGTGGCGGCCGGGGTGCGCGGCGTGTCCGAGGAAACCACCACCGGCGTGCATCGTCTGTATCAACTCGCCGCCGAGGGCAAGCTGCTCTTTCCGGCCATTAACGTCAACGACTCCGTGACCAAATCCAAGTTCGACAACCTGTACGGCTGCCGCGAGTCCCTGGCCGACGGCATCAAACGCGCCACTGACGTCATGGTCGCGGGCAAAGTGGTGGTCATCGCCGGCTACGGCGATGTGGGCAAGGGCTGCGCCCAGTCCATGCGCGGCTTCGGCGCGCGCGTGCTGGTCACGGAAATTGACCCCATCTGCGCCCTGCAGGCCGCCATGGAAGGTTTTGAGGTAACCACCATGGAAGAAGGAGTGAAGGAAGGCGACATCTTCGTCACCGCCACCGGAAATTACAAGGTCATCACCGGCGCGCATATGGAAGGGATGAAGGACGAAGCCATCGTCTGCAACATCGGCCACTTCGACAACGAAATCGACGTCGCCTACCTGGAAAAAACCAGGGGCTGCAAGTGCCTGAACATCAAGCCGCAGGTCGACAAGTGGACACTCACGTCAGGCCGTTCCATCCTGCTGCTGGCTGAAGGACGCCTTGTCAATCTCGGCTGCGCCACAGGCCACGCCAGCTTCGTCATGTCCAACAGCTTCACCAACCAGACTCTGGCCCAGATCAAGCTCGCCACGGACAAGGGATTACAAAAGCAGGTCTACGTCCTGCCCAAGGAACTGGACGAAGAAGTGGCGCGTCTGCACCTCGGCCGCCTTGGCGTGAAACTGACCAGACTTACCCGTGAACAGGCCGACTATATCGGCGTCCCCGTGGATGGCCCGTACAAGCCCGGACATTATCGTTATTAAGGCATGTCAGCTTTTGAACCTGCCCTCAATTCTTGAGGAGGTTATTCAGGATGTTGGCGATATCCTCTATAATCACAGGCTTGGAAAGATAATCGTTCATGCCTGCGGCCAGGTATTTTTCCGGATCGCCGAGCATGGCATGGGCGGTCATGGCCACAATGGGAATGTCGCGGGGATAACGTCCGGTGCTGTTTCTTCTGATGTGCTCCGTAACTTCGATGCCGTTCATCTGCGGCATTTGGATGTCCATGAAGATGAGGTCAAAGGATTGTTTTTCCAGAAGATCAAGCGCGTTTGCCCCGCTGTCCGCGCCAATGGCCTCATAGCCCATTTTTTGCAGGATGAGAACCATGATCTGCATATTGGTCGGGATGTCGTCAACCACCAAAATGCGCTTTTTGGTTCTGGCGGACTCCCGGCTTTGCGTGGAGGGGGGTTCCAGAGATGCCTGGAGGAAGGGTAATGTTTCTTCCTCCTCTGTTTCGAAAAACAGCTCCTCTTCCGGCAGGTTCAGCGCAAAGGGGAGAACAAGGTGCATTTCCGTCCCCTGTTCCGGCTCGCTTACGGCGCAAAGTTCTCCTTCCAGAAGGCTGACATAGCTGCGGACCATGGCAAGTCCGAAGCTTATATTTTCTGGCAGCAATTTCGGGTTCCTGGCCCCGTCCGAGAAGGAACGGAACAAGGCGCCCAGCTGGACATCGGAGATACCAAGCCCGGTGTCTGCAATAATGATGTGCAGGATGGTTTCATTTTCCTTTCTGGGCGGCTGGAGGGTTACGTCCACTGTAACGCCGCCCACAACGGTATATTTAACGGCGTTGTCAACGAGATGGCTCATGATCAGGCGCAGAAGCGTACTGTCGCCCACCAGATACTCCGGCAGTGCCGGATCGAGCCGGAAGTCGAATGTAATGCCTTTTGCCTCCGCTTCTCCGAAAAAATTATCCAGGGCGTCATGGAAAAAATCTCCCGCTCTGAAGCGCGTGATTTCATGGACAAGAGCCGGAGGCGTTACGCCGGATACGTTCAGCATGTGGCTCAAGGTGTCCTGCATCTGCCTGCCGAATGTATAGGCGGCATTGACGGCCTGAGCCTGCTCTGACTCAATCCTTGCCTGTACGGCGTGCTGCAAAGAAAACAGAATGCCGTTGAGAGGTTCGCGGATGTCCCGTTCAAGCTGGCTGAGAAAACGCTTGTTGATCTCGATGGTTTCAAGCGCCTGGTCTCTGGCCTGGATGAGGCGCTGTTCCTCCTCCTTCAGGTTGGTGACGTCCACAAGCCAGCCCATGAGCACGGTGGTTCCTTCAAACTCCGTGGGGAAACACGAAAACATATAGTCGTGCATGCTCCCGTCAGGCGAGAAAAGCTGAAGGTGCCTGTTGTCGATTTTTTGCAGAAAGTTTTGATCCGGGCCGAAAGAAGCGTTTTGCATCGGGCTGAAGTGCGCCAGAGCAGGTTCATTCCCGTGCAGGGCAAAAAATTCTTCCAGTTCGCGGTTGGCGTAAAGAAGCGTCCCCTCGCCGACGATCCCCACCGCCACGGGTAGGGCGTTAAGTATCTGTTGAAGATTGGCGTGTCCGTTAGCCAGCCTTTCTTCCGCTGCCAAGGCGGAACGCATATCCCGCGCAAAACCCAGTACGGCGGATTGCCCGCGTATATTGAGACGGCGGAAAGCAAGGTTGCAGGGAATGA
>WRKB01000010.1 GCA_009778295.1 Betaproteobacteria bacterium
AAGAAAAGCGTCGGGAATCGGGGCTTCTCGCGGCGGGCGGACAAAAGCGCGCCCGCCACCGTGCCGACTGCCATAAAAGACGACAACAGGCCATAGCCGCAGGAACCAGTGTGAAATACGCTGACCGCCATGGTCGAGATGAAGATCGGAAAGTTAAGCCCAAAGGTTCCAATTAAAAAGAGCATCATCAGAGTGGCTTTGAGGTCCGGGCGACCCCAGACATAACGGAGCCCCTCGGTGAAGTTGCCTTTTGTCCGACGTGCCCTGGCGCTGGGACGAAGTTCGGCAAGGCGTAGGAATGCAAGCGAGCCAAGCACCGCGACGAAGGAAAGCCCGTTTATCAGGAAGGCCCAACCGACACCGATCGCGGCAATAACCAAGCCCGAGACGGCTGGGCCGATCATCCGGGCGGCATTGAACGAGGTGGCGTTGAGCGCCACCGCGTTGTGCAGGTCTTCATCCCCAACCAACTCTGCGACGAAGGTTTGGCGCACCGGCGCATCGAACGCCGCAGCGCTGCCAAACAGGAAGGCGAAGAGGTAAACCTGCCAGAGCCGGACCACGCCCGCCACGGTCAACGTCCCCAGTGCCAGAGCTAGAGCTCCCATAGTCGCTTGTGTGGCAATCAGGAGCTTACGCTGGTTGAAATGATCGGCAGCAAAGCCGGTCCAGGGCAGCAGAAGGAATTGCGGCCCAAACTGGAGCGCCATGACCAAGCCGACAGCTGAGGCGTCGTGATGGGTGAGTTGGGTGAGTACCAGCCAGTCTTGGGCCGTGCGCTGCACCCATGTGCCGACATTGGAGACAAAGGCACCGCCGACCCAGACCCGGTAGTTGAAGTTTCGAAGAGACCGGAAGATACTCCAGGCGGGAGCCTTCATGGACGCCCGGGCGCATTGCCGCCATGGAAGCGGCCGAACTGCCGCGCCGAAGAAAGCGCGATCAGAAATGCGCCGGCGCCGAGCGCGGTAGCATCGGCCGTGTTTTGCAACCTGAAATCACCGACACGGCAGACGAGCAAGTACCCCAGGACGATGTTGAAAAAGCCCCAAAGCACGTTGACGGTGGACGAAGAAAGACCTTTTCCCGGCGGCTTGGCGAAAGGGCTCTGAAACGGCCTGCCCAGCATGCCGCTGATCACATGGGGGATCGCGTTCGCGAGAAAAACGCCGCCAAAGAAATAAGACAAAAATGGAAGCCAGGGCATCTCATGCGCTCCTTGTGGGCAGAAGAGGAATTATCCCATGGCCTGTGCCGGTCTGGGGGAAAGACAGTTTCTCCCAAATACGTCGGCAAATCAAGCCTGTAAACCGACAACTATTGCCAAATCAGGAAGTTCATCAGGGTCAAGCGCCGCCCTGGCCGGGTATCAGTCCGTTGAGGAACTCAAAAAAATAGCTGATCGTTCCTTAGCGGAGGTAGGGTATGAGCGGCGGTAACAACAAAAAAATCAGCGAATGATGACCTTGGGTCGGGGATATCTTTTTCCTATGTACGGCCATGGTCTGGACTTGGGCCGTGCCCTCTCGGCTACGCTACGCCAAGGGGAGGAAGAGGGAAAGGGATGCCCCCTTCTCGATGATCCCATGAGCAAGGCGGCTGGAGAGATATTACGGCGTATCGATTTTTCCGGGGTTCCGGCGACTTCTGGAGGTGGGTATGCCGCCGCTCTCCGGTTGGCGGCCGCAAAGAGTGGCTGCGAGACGATCATGGTATATTGGGGCGTACTTGAAACAGCGCAAAAAGGGCACAGCGACAAGGTCATTTCCTGGTTGCCCATTGTTGGGGGCATGATGCCCGACGAATCCCAGGAAATGCGCATTCGCCTCAAAACAGCGCTTACCGTCCTCCTGGGCCGGGCTTACCAGAAATCTCCAGTTTTGAATGGCACTATTTTCTGGGAGGGTTACAATTCATTGCCCTGTTCTAACCTGCACGATGCCCAAATTCGACATCGCAGGGAATAAAAAATACTATACCTTTGCAGGTGAAACGGAATGCATGGATGTTGCTAAATTATCGGATATGAAATGAGTACAATGAAGCTTGAATCCGTCTTGCCGGAATCTGAATTTGAACATATCCAGGCTGCTTGGACACATGCAGCCATCAGCACGAAGCAAGCTGACCCCTTTTGCTCTTCACCGGCTTGGCAACTTGCATTCCATGAGGCATTCAGCCCAAAACGTCGACTGCTGGTTGAAAATGCTTCCAGCAGCGTAATATGTTTTGCAGAAGAAATGTTTTCGCCGTCAGATGTTTATCTGACTCCGATTGAGGTGGGGTGGTTTTTTGGCTGTCCCTTGCTGGGAAGGCATTCCGTTGACTTGCTGCTTAAGGCAATGGAATTCATCACTGCGGAGTATGCTCCATATTTTCCCAAAATATTGATTAGCGGGATTCGACCTAAGAGTTTGCTTGCAGGGAGTTTGCTGAAAGTATTCAACAAAAATTTCAATATTTATCTGCACTCTGTAGGGTTGCAATGTGCGGCATCGTTGAGGGGGGGTATCGACGGATATTTATCTCGCAGGTCAGCAAATTTTAGAAGCAAGCTGAAGAAAGCCCATAAACGCGCAACGG
>WRKB01000011.1 GCA_009778295.1 Betaproteobacteria bacterium
ATTAACTTGGAGGTTTCTCGTGGCTGTTCCTATCAGCACCCCCGACGCCCCGGCGGCGATCGGCCCATATTCGCAAGGCATTCAGGCCGGCAAGCTGCTTTTCATATCCGGACAATCCTCTGTGGATCCGGCCACCGGGAAAATCGCTCCCGGCGGTCCGGCTTCTGAAGCCGAGCAATGTTTGAAGAACGTCCGGGCTATTCTCCTGGCTGCCGGGATGGACATGCGGAATGTGGTGAAAGTTACCGTTTTTCTTACGGACATGGCTCATTTCGCGTCTGTCAACGAAGTGTATGTCAGAGCTTTTTCCATCCCCTTCCCCGCGCGCTCCTGCGTGGCGGTCAAGGCGCTGCCCCTCGGATGCCTGGTTGAAATTGAAGCCGTCGCCGAGCAATAAGGCAGTTTGGCGTAGATAATCATGCCGCCCAGACATGCACTATTCCATCGCCATCCTCAGTCCTCCGTATTCCAGCCTGCAGTACGCAGGTCCGGGCTATCTGCCTGAAACGCTCTGGCAGGTGGGATTGCGCGTAGCCGTGCCGTTGGGTAAGGGGTTGCGCGCGGGAATTGTCGTGGAAAAAAACGTTGCCGCGCAGTCCTTGCCCGAAGGCGTCATCGTCAAAACGCTGTGCTGGCCGTTGGAAGGGCGCCCCCTGTTTGACGCCGGATACATGGAAATGATTCGCCAGCTCGCCTTGCGCCAAGGTGTCACGCCGGGCTATATCTTGGGACATGTGCTGCCCCGGGGACTGCGCGATACGGCGGTACGCTTGCGCCATTTCAGTGTGGGCGGGGCCAGGCTCTCCTCTTTACGCTCTCTTGCCGCCCTGCCGCCTGAAGAACTTGCCCTTTACGGTCAAAATTGGATGCGCGGTGAAATGGAGATCCTGCCGCTTCGCAGCGATGCGGCCTGTGGCGAGTATTGCCGCCTGATGGTGGATCCGCCTTGGCCTGTACGTCCGGCCGCGCATCGTCAAATTGCCCTTCTGGAGTATCTGCTGGAACACGGCAGCACAAATCGACGTACTTTGCTTAAAGCCCTGGGGCAAGGGAGCGCTTTGGCCTTGAAAACTCTTGTCCGGCAAGACATCGTCCGGATCGGACCTGGAGAAGGCGCATCGGATGTGGACGAAAGCGAAGAGGTGTTGCTGCCTCCGCCGTCTTTGCCCTTTGAACTGTCCGGGGAGCAAAAAAACGCCCTGAGGGGGCTACGCGAGAGGCTGCACAGCCATCAAGCCTGCAGCCATCTGCTCTTCGGCATTACCGGCAGCGGAAAGACGGCCGTGTATCTGGAATTGGCCCGCGAATGTCTGGCACAAGGCGCATCCGCGTTGCTTCTGGCTCCGGAAGTGGCGCTGGCTTTGAAGCTGCTGCGCGATGCGCGTCTCGCTTTCCCCGGCGCGCCGCTGACGCTTTTTCATGGCTACCAAAGCGCTGCGCGCCGCGAGGACGCTTTCCGGGAACTCGGTTCCGGCACTGAGCCGCGCATTGTCATCGGTACGCGCTCCGCCCTGTTTCTGCCTGTCCCGGACCTGCGTCTGGTCGTCCTCGATGAAGAACACGATGGCTCTTTCAAACAAGACGAGGGCTTTTTCTACCAAGCCAAAGAACTGGCCTGGTTCCGCGCGGAGCAGAACAAGGGCCTGCTGCTGCTCGGCTCCGCCACTCCGGATCTCAAAAGCTTTTACGCCGCAGGACGTGGCAGCCTGGGGCTGTCGCGACTTGAACAGCGCGTGGGCGGCGGCAGCCTGCCGAGCATCCGCCTCGTGGATATCCGGGGTCTTGGAGCCGCGGATTCGATCCTGGCCCCGGAAAGCCTGGACGCGCTCCGGCAGACTGTTGAGCGCGGGGAGCAGGCCGTGGTGCTCCTCAACCGGCGCGGTTACGCTCCGCAGATGTACTGCCTGAACTGCAGCGAAGTGCCCAGCTGCCCGCACTGCGCCATCAGCCTCAGCTACCACAAGGGACGCGAACGGCTGCTCTGCCATTACTGCGGCTACAATACGCCTTTTCCGCAGCCTTGCGCCAAATGTAAAGGCCTGCACTACCTGCCCATGGGAGAAGGCACTGAACGTTTGGCGGAACATCTGGCCACGCTGCTTGCCCCGGCGAAGCTTTTGCGCCTTGACCGCGACAGCACTCGCCGCCCCGGGCGTATGGAGGAAATACTCGCCGCCTTCGCCCGCCAGGAGGCGCAAGTTCTTGTCGGCACACAAATGCTCTCCAAAGGCCACCACTTCCCCCGGGTCACCCTGGCCCTCGTTGCGGACGGCGATCTTGGCCTCAACCTCCCCGACTACCGCGCGGCAGAACGCACCTTCCAGCTTCTGGTCCAGTCCGCCGGGAGGGCGGGAAGAGGCGGACAGTCCGGGGAAGTGCTCATCCAAACCCGCGACCATGCCCATTACTGCTGGGATTTTGTGTTACGCTGCGATTATGAAGGATTCTACAAGGCTGAAATCGCCCGCCGTGAGCAGCGCCGTTATCCCCCCTTCGTGCGTTTGGCTCTGGTGCGCGCGAGCTTTGACGCCAAAAGCGGGGAAGCGCCGGCTGAAATGAACCGTTTGGGGCAGGCCCTGCGTCTCG
>WRKB01000012.1 GCA_009778295.1 Betaproteobacteria bacterium
CTACCGCGTGTTTCGCCAGGGCATCGGCCGCGCCGAGAACATCTTGCCACGCCTCCAGAAAGCAACGGCTGCGCTGGCAGGCTATCCCCTGTACATCTTCGAGCGTTCCATCCGCCCGGTAACGCCGTCCGAAGTCCGCCGCGTTGCCCGCAAGATTAAAGCCGGTCTTGTGATCGTGGATTATTTACAGCTTATGACCCCGGACGAACGGGACAAAAGCCGGGAACGTGAGGTCGCGGAAATGAGCCGCGCCTTCAAACGTATGGCGCTTGATCTGTCTGTGCCTGTGCTGCTGCTGGCACAACTTAACAGACAGGTCGAAGGGAGCAAAAGAGAGCCGCGTCTGTCAGACCTGCGGGAATCCGGCGCCATCGAGCAGGATGCGGATATTGTTATATTCCTGCATTCGACGGGCAAGGAGCAGAGTATGTCCACCGTGCCCGTGAGTGTGATTGTCGCCAAGGGCCGCAGCAGCGGAACAGGCAGAGCGCAGCTCAAGTTCGAAAAGCCGTTCCAGGATTTTTCCGAGGACATGCGCGGTATGGACGCGGCGCCGACGAAAGACGAGGACAACGGCCT
This sequence comes from Betaproteobacteria bacterium, assembly GCA_009778295.1. GTDB lineage: Bacteria > Desulfobacterota > Desulfovibrionia > Desulfovibrionales > Desulfovibrionaceae > WRKB01. The sequence goes on from WRKB01000012.1 coordinate 580, forward strand.
ATGACGGGGGCGACGAAGGGGGCACGCCAAGAAAGATAACGCGCCAGCAAAGCTCAATATGCCGCATCTTGCCCGCCCATATCCCTATATGCCCATTGACGCCCAAAAATGGAGATTATTGCGATGGTTAAAAACATACCCGATGACGCGCCTGACGAAGGAGATTTCATATTTGACCAAGAAGAATTCGTAATGCCGGGCTTTATCAGGAACGCAGTAGATGAAGTAAACATGTCGGAATTTATTTGGAGAGGCAAGAACGGCTTTTTATATCTTGTTCAACTGGAACCTCCGCATGGTATTCGCAAAAGCAGGTTGCGGACGCCTTTGGTGTGGGGTTCGGATACGTGCGGCAAAGAGAGGTTTTCTCGTCATGCCCAAGTCAAACGGAAGAAAATCTATGCGGCGAAAAGCCAAGGGAGAAAAGTCATGGAATTTGAAGGTAATTTAAATCCCATCCATGGAGTGAGAATACACGTCATCGGCGTGGGCGGCTGTGGCATCAACGCCATCGAACATATGATTGCCTCCGGCTTGCCAGGGGCGTCTTTCATTACCGCCGATACCAATGTAGCGGCCTTGGCGCGATCCCAGGCTGAACATACCATTCAGCTTGGCCCAACATGCTGCATGGGATTAGGCACAAACGGCGATCCTAATCTTGGACGCCGGGCCGCTGAAGAAAGTCTGCCAGCAATCAAAGCCGCCATTGATGGGGCTGACATGATTTTTGTCGTAGCTGGCATGGGCTGCGGCGGTACGGGTACGGGTGCTGCTCCGGTTATAGCAAAGGCCGCCAAAGACACCGGAGCGCTTACCATCGGAGTGGTCACTAAACCTTTCGCCTTTGAAGGCACAAAAACGCTGCAACGAGCCGAAGCGGGGACACAAGCCTTCCTGTATTCCGTTGACAGCCTCATCGCTATTCCCAATGACAGTCAATTACAATTCGCGCCTAAAAAAACTCCTGAGATACTGAAAAAAGCCAACGAAGCCTTGTACCAGGCGCTCAAGTGCGTCAGTGATATGGTCACGCAGGGCGGCCTTATTGGCCTCGATTTTGCGGAAGTACGCGCCGTTTTGGGCGGCTCAGGCATGATCGCTATAGGTATCGGCACTGCGTCAAGCGAACATCGTGCCAAGACTGCGGCTATGAGAGCCTTGGACTGTTCACTGCTTGGAGACGCCCACATCGGTGACTTGCGTGGCGTGCTGTATAGCATCACCGCCAGCAGCGCAGACCTCTCTGGCGACGAGATTCAAAAAGTCGCTACGGTCATTGGGGATGCCGTTCACGAAGACGCGGACATCTGCTTCCAGGTGTTCTGTGATAATTCCATGGGCGACGAAATGCGCGTCACGCTTATCGGTACATTCGGCACTGGCATGATGACAAGGCAACCGGGCCACTCATACTCGCCGCTGGACGGCAAACTGGGCTGACTCCGGCGGTTTTGTCGAACGCCAAGTGATGACGCTGGCACGCTGTATTGACTGCCGTTAATGCATGCAACCTGTGCAGGAGTATTCTGAATGAACGCGTCTGAAGATGCCGCTGTAAAGACAATGCGCTTCATGCAAAAAACGCCGGAGCAATGGCTTAATACCGTTAAAAAGAACGGTATGGCGCTTAAGCGTGTACCCCATAAATTGAAAACGACTGAACTTTGCCTTGCTGCTGTTCATGAGGACGGCTTGGGGCTTGAGTTTGTGCCGGAAGAACTCAAGACATCTGAGATATGCCTCACCGCCATTCAAGAGAGTGCCGGGGCTGTTGAGTATGTCCCGGCGAGGTTGATAATACCTGTATTATGCCTTGCCACCGTTAAAAGGGCCAGAATTGCCATTTTCAAACGTTTTGAGAAATGTACGTCCGCATCGCTGATACGTGATAAGATATCTGACCGTGAGGCATAAGGAGTCCTGCCATGAGTGACCGCGCGGGTATCCCCAACAAAGCGCGTTTTCCCCGGCGCAAGAACGCCAAGGGTAGGCTTCTCTGCCGCA
>WRKB01000013.1 GCA_009778295.1 Betaproteobacteria bacterium
CGCGCTCGGAGCCGCTGGACGCGGAGAACGGGCCTTGACGCTTTTTTTCGCGCTTTTCGATACGGCGGGTTCAGCGGCATCCTGGTCAGGCCCGGCTTGCCCGGAAACTTCCGGAACGGGCTTCTCCCCGGCAGGCTCGACCTTTTCCGCTTTGGCCCTTTTAGGTTGCGAGGCTTTTTTCTCAGCAGCTTTTTTCGGGGGCACGCTTTCCTCAGGCGCGGCAGGAGGCATGGACTCGGCTTCGGCAGAGGCTTCCACACGGCGGCGGCGTACAATCACGCCGGGCTGCACCTCCCGGCGGGTCACCACATTGGAGTCGCCGGGCGCAAAATGCCGGCGGACACGCTGTACATCTTCCATACTGAGAGAACTCATGGTGCTTTTGGCAGGGATATCGAGTTCCCGTAGCGCATGGAGCAGATCCTTGGTCGCCGTGCCAAGTTCCGCAGCCAAATCTTTAACCTTCATTTTTGCCTCACTCATGCAATACCCCTTCTCAAACTGGCAAGCCAAACACTATGAAGCCCCTGAGAATCCCTTGTTCCTGCGGCTGTTCGCCCTGCCTCGGGCGAAGCGCTCACGACAGCCGGGGGAAGAACACAGGTACCAGCCCCTGCCGGGCTGTGTCCGATTTTCATCCGGTATCCAGTCTCCTTGTGGAGAACGCGTATACCGCGACAATTGCACCTTGGGGAAACGCCGCCGGCACACGATGCACATGCGTACAGGCACGTGACGGGACATTTCCGCCGGCATTCCTATTCCTCTTTGGTTTCAATCCCGTCTTCCACAACAGGGGCCAAGAAATTAATGGCCGAACGCAAATCCGCGATACGCACACGAGAAATGTTCAGCGCCTGTTCCAATTCCTCGTCGCTGGCGGCGCGCAGCTTGTCCAGGCTGGAATACCCCGCACTGAGCAGGATTTCTATGGACACTTCCGCCACGCTTGCCACCTGCTCCAGGCCTCTCCCGATGGCATTGGCCTCATTGTAGCGGGTTTCGGTAAAGATATCGACTTTCCAGCCCAGGAGCTTGGCCGCGAGCTTGACGTTCTGTCCCTTGCGGCCAATGGCGTTGGTGAGCTGATCGTCAGGCACGATGACTTCGAGCAGGTTTTCTTCTTCATCCACAATGATGCGCGAGACCAGGGCCGGAGCCAGGGCGTTGCGGGCATACGCGGCAATTTCCGGATTCCATACCACGATATCAATGCGTTCGCCGCGCAGTTCCTGCACAATGTTCTGGATCCGCGAACCGCGCACCCCCACGCATGCGCCCACAGGGTCCACATCGCGTTCGCGGGACAATACCGCCACCTTGGCGCGGGAACCAGGATCGCGGGCCACGCCCATAATCTGCACCGTGCCGTCGTCCACCTCGGGGACTTCGCGGCGAAACAGCGCAGCCATATAATCACGGTGCGCGCGGGAGATGAGCACCTGTGGACCGCGGCCTTCCTTGCGCACATCAATGATCAGGGCCTGCACGCGATCGCCGCGCTTGTAATGCTCACGGGGGATCTGCTCGTCCTTGGGCAAAAGAGCCTCGGTACGGCCGAGGTTGATGATCCAGCCGCCCTTGTCGCGGCGCTGTACGATGCCGCTGACGATTTCGCCCAGGCGATCCTTGAATTCCTCATAAATAATTTCCTGCTCGGCATCGCGCATACGCTGGATGATGACCTGCTTGGCCGACTGCGCGGCAATGCGGCCCAGGTCCTCGACCTTGACGCGAAAACCCATTTCGTCGTCCAGTTGCACGCTGTTATCATGCGCCTGGGCTTCCTTAAGGGATATCTCCGAGGTGGCGTCGCGAACCTTTGCTACCACAACCTTGAACTGGTAGACGTCGATATCGCCTGTTTCATCATTGTAACTGACTTCAACATCCATTTCATCGCCATACTTGCGCAATACCGAGGTGCGCACGGCTTCTTCCAGAGTATCGATCAGCATGCCGCGATCAAGTCCCTTGTCCTTGCTGATCTGATCAATGGCTCTTTTGAGTTCCAGATTCATCTGCCTGCCTCCGACCCCAGACTCCGCACCGTCCCGCACGAGGACGCCGCAAGGGCTTATTTTGATGTGGCCTCCGCCTTGAGGGCGGATTTCTTTTTTCCGGGCTTTTCAACGCGCCCAAAAGGGTTCTTCGGCGCAAGCGCCGCCTTGTGCACGTTATCCCAACGTATTGAAAGTCGTGTTCCGTCCGGCGCATCAAAGGCCAACAGGGTAAAATCGCGCTCGCCGACGGCCTGCAGTTTCCCGCGCAGATGTTTGCGACCCGGCAATTCCGGCTGCGCACTCTCCAGCTTGAGTTCCAAATCTTCCCCCACGTACGGCGCAAGTTGTGCGAGCGTGAAAAACGGACGCTCCAAGCCGGGGGAAGACACCTCCAACACATAGGCGTGGGAGAAGATATCCTCAGCTTCCAGGGCAAGACCGATGTGGCGCGAAACGTTCGCGCACTGGCCGATACTGGGACCTCTGCCATCCACCCCGCACGCTGGATCGTTCACATCCAAGCCCTTTGCACGGGCGTCCCACGCACCGGACGGCGTATCCACATAAACACGCAACACCGCCC
>WRKB01000014.1 GCA_009778295.1 Betaproteobacteria bacterium
AAACAATTACGCAAGCCGCGCAATACGGGCAGCAACCGCGCTTGTTCTTCTTCCGGCGCGCAGTCTCGCGCGCCGGGGCGGCTGGACTGCGCACCCAAATCGAGAATGTGCGCTCCCTGTTCGAGCAACCGCAGGCAGTGGCGCACAGCAGATTCCGGCGTATCATGCATGCCGCCGTCATAAAAGGAATCGGACGTTATATTTGCAACGCCCATCACGCAAAAAGGGGAGACGCACAGCGTCCTCCCCCCCCGCAAAAGCCAAAGCATATCCGGTTTCAAAGGAGGGGCCGCGCCTCCAGCGTCCTCCTTTGCAAACGCCAAGCAAATCCCGTCCGCGTCAGATGCCGGCCCCGTCATTGCAGGGGGGCCTTGCCGCCGGACGGCGCACCGCCGTCACCATGCGGCGAGTCGTCGTCCTCAATGGCAAAATTCTCATCTTCGGAGTCTTCGTGCTCGTGTTCATTCTCCCGAGCCGTCATCGGCGGCAGAGACTGCCCCTTCATGAGCAGCTCGAGCTCCGCACCATTGATCGTCTCCCGCTCCAGAAGGGCATCGGCTACGCTGTGCAGCGCGTCAATGTGGGCACGTAGAAGTTCCTCGGCCTGACTCATGCCGCTTTCCACAAAGCGTTTAACTTCGGCATCCACCACGCGCGAGGTTTCCTCGCTATGGTCGCGGTTGGAAATCCATTCCCGGCCAATAAAAACTTCCTGACTCTGATCGCCCACGGCCACCGGGCCGATACGTTCGCTCATACCCAGCTTGCATACCATGGATCTGGCGATCTGGGTGGCTTGCTTGATATCTTGGGCCGCTCCCGTGGTGTAGTTGCCAAAGACAATGAGTTCCGCCGCACGGCCGCCCATGCTCATGCAAATCTGGCTTTCCAGAGCCGTACGGCTTTTGCTGTGCTTGTCCTCTTCCGGCAGGAACATGGTTACACCCAGCGCGCGACCGCGTGGAATAATCGTCACCTTGTGCAACGGATCAACCTCCGGCAACAGCGAACCCACAATGGCGTGCCCGGCTTCATGGTAGGCGGTCATCTTCTTTTCCTCATCGGAAAGCACCATGCTGCGGCGTTCTTTGCCCATGAGCAGTTTGTCCTTGGCATATTCAAAATCACGCATGCATACCATGTCGTCTTCGCGCTTGGCAGCCTGCAACGCGGCTTCGTTGACCAAGTTTTCCAAATCCGCGCCGGAAAAACCCGGGGTGCCTCTGGCTATGACGTCTACATCCACTTCGCCGGACAATGGCGTGCGGCGGGTATGAACTTGCAGTATCTGCTTCCGGCCGCGCACGTCGGGCGCCGGCACCACTACCTGGCGATCGAAGCGTCCGGGACGCAGCAGAGCGGGATCCAGCACATCCGGGCGGTTGGTGGCCGCGATAAGGATCACCCCTTCGTTGGACTCAAAACCATCCATCTCCACCAGCAGCTGGTTGAGCGTCTGTTCGCGCTCGTCGTGCCCGCCGCCGAGACCCGCGCCGCGCTGCCGGCCCACGGCATCAATTTCGTCGATGAAAATCAGGCAAGGGGCGTTCTTTTTTCCCTGAATAAATAAATCACGTACGCGAGAAGCCCCCACGCCCACGAACATTTCTACAAAGTCTGAACCGGAGATGGAAAAAAACGGCACCCCGGCCTCGCCTGCCACGGCGCGGGCCAGCAGGGTCTTTCCGGTGCCGGGGGGGCCGATGAGCAGCACCCCCTTGGGGATACGTCCGCCAAGGCGGGTAAATTTGCGTGGATAAGAAAGAAATTCAACAACTTCTTGAAGCTCTTCCTTGGCTTCATCGACTCCGGCGACATCGTCAAAGGTGACGCGCGCGCCTTCCTGATTCAGCATACGCGCCCGTGAACGCCCGAAGGACATAGCCTTGCCCCCGCCCCCCTGCATCTGACGCATAAAAAAGATCCACACCCCGATGAGCAGCAACATGGGAAACCAGGAAACCAGCAGTGTCATGTACCAGGGGGAATCCTCACTGGGTTCGGCTTTGACCGCCACCTTCTTGTCCAACAGCTTGTTCACGAGGCCGGGATCCTGAGGAGCGTAGGTCTGAAAGGCAAAACCATCCAAGGTCTTGCCGCTGATGGCATGACCCTGGATAAGTACATCCGTTATATCGCCTTTTTCCACCCGTTCCAAAAACTCGCTGTACGGCATGCGTTTGCCGGAGGAGCTTGAAGGCTGGTTAAACATGTTAAATAACATGATCATGGCCAAGGCGATGGCTGCCCAAAGCATCATGTTTCTTGGCAGTTGATTCAAAAGAAGCCTCCGTTAAAACATATTACGCGTAAGATTGTCGCTTAACGGCCGGCAAAGCCGACTCCATTAAGATGACAAAGCCCGGAAGACCGACTTTGTAAGGGTACGCCCGCTAATGTAATATCTGTTTTCCGCTTTGACAATGCACGGTGAATGCTTTTTCCTATTTTTCCGGCAGCTAGAGCATTGCAACTTTTACATGCCCTATGTAAGCCATGCCCCGGCATGGCTTGCCGCCGCGCAGGCATAGGCGCAATTCACCTGCGCTGACAACGCCGGAGTGAGCGATCTGCTCTGGGGCCGGCGCGG
>WRKB01000015.1 GCA_009778295.1 Betaproteobacteria bacterium
GGCATCAGGCTTGATGATGCGGCGCTTGATCTCGTGGTTCAGGAACTGGCCCAGAGCGGCATAGATTTTTCGCTGTGATTGGCACGGACAAAAACGCAATTGCTGTGGTCGCTGAGCTGCATGTGCCTGTGCTGCTTGTGGAGGTGCTGGAATTTCTGGCTCCCCGGGACGGGGGGCGCTACCTGGACGGCACTGTCGGGCTCGGTGGCCATTCAGAGGCAATTTTACGGCATGGCGCCTGGATTTGTGGCCTTGATAGAGATCAAAACGCTCTTAAGCTCGCCAGCGGGCGACTGAGCGTGTTTGGAGAGAGAGCGCGTCTGTTTCCTTGTCCTTTCAGTGAATTTACAAGCGCTCTTGATGAGCTTGGCTGGGACGAAGTCGATGGAATGCTGCTGGATATAGGGGTGTCATCCATGCAACTTGATACGGCGGAGCGGGGGTTCAGCTTCACAGCCGAAGGCCCCTTGGACATGCGCATGAGTCCTGAGTCCGGTAAACCCTCTGCCTGGCATTTGGTAAACCGGGAACGCCCTGACGTTCTGAAACGGATTATTGCCGAATTTGGTGAAGACCCGCAAGCAGGGCGCATAGCCCGGCTTATTGCGGAAGAGCGCCAAAAAAAAACCATTGACAGCACGCGACAGCTTGCCGCCCTGGTGGAACGAGCCTATCCGCCCGTTTGGCGGGCAAAAGCCCGTAACCATCCCGCTACACGTACCTTCCAGGCCTTGCGCATGGCGGTCAATGATGAATTGGGCGAACTGCAGCGCTTTTTAGATAGAGCGCTTCCGCGTCTGCGTACCGGAGGCAGGCTTGCGATTATCACGTTCCATTCTCTGGAAGATCGCATGGTCAAACGCGCTATGCGCCTATGGGCGCAGGGTTGCCTCTGCCCGCGCCATCTGCCGCGATGCGAGTGCCATCATGTCCCTGAGGTGCGTATACTGACCAAAAAGCCCGTATGCGCCTCGGCACAGGAAGTGGCTGGCAATCCCAGAGCTTCCAGCGCCAAGCTGCGGGTTGCCGAAAAAACGGCATTGGTCGGAGACAGCCGTCATGCGTAAGGGCAGAGGAAGCACAGGCTGGCTTGTGTTCATAGTCTTGGGGGTACTTTCCAGTTTGGTGATGGGGTTGGTGATGGTGTGGAGCAATATAGAACGTATGGACGTCAATTATTTTATCAATCAACTCCAGGCTTCTGTCAGGGAACGCCAGGAACATAAGGCGAAGTTGGAAACGGAACGGGAATTTCTGCTTTCTCCCAATGAACTGGGACGCAAAGCGGCCGCCCTGGGTATGCGCCAGCCCAGTCCGGGACAGGTGCGCCGCATGGATTCGAGGTAGTCGCCATGTTGTCCTTGAAGCGCCTTTTCGCACATAAAAACAACCGCAGCTGGGTTCCCCCCAACCATGCAAAGCCTGCACTGAAAAAATCCTCCCTTTTTGCCTCCGTAAATTGGGATATCATGCGTATCAAGATAGTTGCGGCTTTTTTCATAATTATTTGGGGAGCGCTCTGGTGCCGCGCTTGGTATGTTCAGATGATTGAAGGCCCTCATCTGGCCAGTCAGGCCACGCGCCAGCATATGACCATGGAACTGGTGAGCGGCAGGAGAGGGGATATTTACGACCGTAACGGGCTGGCCCTGGCTCGTAGCGTGGAATGCCGCTCCGTGTATGTGAAGCCGGCTGAGGTAACGGATACTGAGGGGACGGCCGCCTTTCTCGCCCAGACGCTGAATTTGCCACTGGATCAAATGCGGCGTTTGGTAAGCGACCCGGTGCGGCGTTTTGTTTGGGTAGACAGGAAAATTGATGACAGCCGTGCGGAAAGCATTCGGAAAGCTGGTCTGGGAGGTGTGGGGCTTTCTAAGGAATACGAACGCTTTTATCCCTTCAAACAGCTTGCCGGGCAGTTGCTGGGCTTTGTCGGCGTGGATGACAAAGGGCTTGAGGGTCTGGAATACTCCATGGAAGAACATCTCGGCGGCCAGTCCAGTCGGCAATTGGTGCAGCGGGATGCCACCGGTCGCCGTTTTTATTTGCAGACAGAAGATCAGGAGGATCCGGCCGGCAAGCCGTTGATGCTGACTCTTGACGTACAGGTGCAATTTTTTGTGGAGGAAGCTCTGGAGCGGGTGGTCGACGAATATAAGGCAAAATGGGCAGGCTGCCTGATCGTGGATGTCCCCACGGGAGATATTCTGGCTTGGGGGCAGTACCCTTTTTTCAATCCTAACGCATATCGTGATTATACATCGGCCCAGTATCGCAATCGTCTGGCTCAGGATGCCATTGAACCGGGTTCCACCATGAAACCTTTTGTGGTGGCAGCGGCCATGCAGGAAAAAATCGTCAATCGTGACACGCTGTTCAAATGTGAAGGCGGCAAATGGGAAACGAAGTCGATTACCATCCGGGACACCAAGGGGTATGACGAACTGCCTGTCCACAAAATTATCCGCTATTCAAGTAACATAGGAGCAGGTAAAATTGGGCTTGCCCTCGGTGCCCGCAAATATCATCAATATTTGTCACAGCTCGGTTTCGGCGGCCACAGCGCACTTCCTTTGGTTGAAAGTAAGGGTA
>WRKB01000016.1 GCA_009778295.1 Betaproteobacteria bacterium
ATCACCCGTCAGATACGAGTCAAGCATGACATCGCCCACAATAAGAACCCGCGCATCGGCAAGGGATTGTATCGCCTTAATCAGTTCGGGCGGGCGGAACGAAAGGGAGGTATGAGTATCCGGCATCAGAATTACGCTTACTTTTCCGGGTCAGCCTGGGAATCAGAACTCTCGGCCAAAGCCTCCAGGCTGGGAGACGCGCTCAGCGCTTCAATTTTGGAGCCGTCCAGAGCCGCCCGTTCGGCGTGTTTCAGCGCTATGGTCCGAGCGCCGTCAAGAGCCGGGAAGTCCGCGCCTTCCAGCGAGTCCATATGCTTGCCGTCAAGCGCTTCATGCGCCGTACTGCCAAGAGCGACGTGGCTTTCGCCATCCAAAGCAGGTTGGGACAGACGCTTCAGGAGCGTATCTAATTCTTCTTTAGTGCCGTAAGAGAAGCTGATTTTACCTTTGGATTCTTTTCCGGTCACGCGCACGGGCACTTTGTAGAGGTCGCCGATACGATTCTGAATTTCGAGAATACGGGCGCTTTGCGGTTTACTTTTACGTGCCGGGGATGCCAGGAGCCGCCCCTCCGCATCATCCTCGTTTCCAGATTCCTGTTCCAGCGCGGGCGCGACGCCTTCCCTTTTGTCATTAAAGCCGGAAAGCTCAAAACGCCCGGTTTCCTTCCAACCGGCAGCCAGCCCTTCAGCCTCACGTACCGACAGCTTGTTCTCCAGGATCAAATTTTTCAGATGTTCCTGTGCACGGGCATCGGCAACACTCAGTAAGGCCCTGGCGTGTCCCGCACTGAGCTTGCCTTCCGCAAGAAGCGGACGGATGGATTCCGGCAAGGTGAGCAAGCGGAGGCTGTTCGCTACGGAAGAACGGCTTTTACCGAGCTTTTGCGCCAGATCGTCCTGGCTCAGGCCGAATTCTTCCTTTAATATTTGCAGCCCCTGCGCTTCCTCAATGGGGTTGAGATCCTCGCGCTGTATGTTTTCAATAAGCGCGGCAGCAAGGGTATCTTGAGCGGAAAAGGTACGGACAAGCACCGGCACTTCTGTAAGGCCGACCATCTGGCAGGCTCGCCATCTGCGTTCACCCGCGACGATTTCGTACTTGCCGGGCTGAGCCGCCCCTATAGGGCGAACCAGTAAAGGCTGCAACAACCCCTGACTACGGATGGAAGCGGCCAGTTCCTCCAAGGGTTTTTCATTAAAATTGCGGCGAGGCTGCCTGGGGTTGGGAAGTATATCACACAAGGGCAGCATGCGCACGCCGCCACCTTCCGGATGATCCTGCGTCTCCCTGATGAGCGCGTCCAGCCCTCTGCCGAGTCCGGTTGCATGTGTTGCCATCGCAGCCTCCTTTGCTCAATACGACTCTAACATAGTATATCAACGATACAGCAAAATGAATGTGCCTTTTCCGTGCGGCAAAGTCAAATCATGCTTCCGCCCGGAACAAAGCCGCTTTTTTTAAAGCGCTACTTTTTTGAGTAGTGCTTCAGTTTGCCGTCAGACAAGGAAGGCGCAGCTTTGTGCGATGGGGCTGGACTCTTACGGTCCTGCCCCGGAGCGCAAAGCAAGCCTGACGAAGTATCACGGCAAACTGGGGCACTACTCTTTTTTGTCGAATCTTGACAGATTACCATTTTACAGTGAGTCTATGCCATCAACGCACATTCATATGGAGCTGCATACTGCTCCATTGGCAAGGAGACACCATGGCCCACTCTGATCACTATCTGCCATTATATGACAAAAAAGGCAATTTTTATGCTGTAATGCTCAGCGCGGAACTCTGGAACAAATACCGCCACAAACTTGAGCCGCTCATAGAGGGCATGCTTGAGGAAATAGAGCCTGTGGAGAAGCCGGAACCCTTACACGAGTGGGATGAGTTCAAACAGTACTGGGACTTCAAATATCCCTATAACGCCCGTGTCGAGTGCGGCAACTGCGGCGCCCAGACCGAAGACTGGACAACAGACCCGAACAAGCCCTTTCGTTTTCGCGGCGCGCAGATCAGCGGCCTGGCCGTGTTTCAATGCAAGCCCTGTAGCGCCACGGTGCGCAAAAAACACTTTAAGGACCACATTTGCTTCGAATACTCCCTGAACGCCTGCGGCTGCAAGTGAAGCCTCCCCTCAAAACAGCCACCTTGCCATAAAGTAACGCCGGAACGCGGCCTATAGCGCGTTCCGGCGTTACTGGAAGAAGCTATACAACAGCCAGATCACACTCCATTATGCCTCTTTTTTGGCCGGCTTACGCAAAACCACCTCTTTGGCGAGAGCAAGGTATGCTTCCGCCCCTTTTGACTTTATATCATAATGGATGATCGATTTTCCATGACTGGGCGCTTCAGAAAGCCGCACATTTCTGGGAATGACGGTTTCAAACAAATGGTCCGGAAAACATTTCCGCACCTCATTTTTTACTTGCCGGGTCAGCTTATTGCGCATGTCGTACATGGTAAGCACAACCCCAAGCAAAGAAAGTCCCGGGTTCAGACGTTTTTTCACCAGTTCAAAAGTATGCAGGAGCTTCACGATTCCTTCCAGAGCAAAATATTCGCACTGTAACGGAACCAGCAACTCCCGCGCCG
>WRKB01000017.1 GCA_009778295.1 Betaproteobacteria bacterium
CGGTTCGGGCAAGGCACACAGGTAAATCCGTTGGTATTTGTCGGGCGTTCCAGTTTTCCCGGTCGTCAGAATTTTTTTGCCGCCAGCCGGCTTCCTCCGGCGACGCTGCAAGACGCGCTGGCTCTGCTGCAACTCCCCGGTCCTGTCCCAGATTTCCATTGGTGGATGCGGCGCCTGGGCATACAATCCCCCTGGCCTGGCAATGCGGTACGGCGCGCCGGTCTGGGAGCGGAAGAATGTTCTCTTGCCCGTCGCGTGCAATGGCTCAGGGCCGCTTTGCCCCTCGGGCTTACCGTGCATGGTGATGCCGCGTGGCGCGAACTTCTGCCTGAACTTGAGGATCTGCGGCCGCCCGTCGACTACTACGCCACACTTCCCAAGCTCTATGCCCAGGCGCGTTACAGCCTGAATGTCACAAGTCTGCTGCTCCCCTCCGGCCTGACCCAGCGACATTTTGACGTCTGGATCGCAGGGGGGTTTCTCCTCACCGATGCCACGCCGGGACTGGAAATCTTCCCCGCTGAACTATGGCGCGAGACAGCTCTGCCGCATCCCTGCCGGCTCGAGGAGGCGATCGCCCGTTTTGAAAATGATGCCGCGCTACGCGCACACATCCAGCATGCCTGGAAGAGCTGCCTGCTTGAACGGCATACCTACCGGCATAGAATACAGTATCTTTGTGAAAGGCTCTGTTATACGAAATGATTGATTTTCTATTTCGTATAACAGAACAAAAGGCACGCTCACTCTGGCGTTATACGGCGCAAGTACATTGCGTCTACGCCTTCGTGGCGGGGAGCCGCCAAATTTTGGCGGCTGCTTCGGTTTTGTTGCAGGAGCAGAGAGACTTCGCAAATCAACCGTTTCCTGCAACAGAGCCTCGTGAAAGCATGATCTTGTAATGCCAAGTTGCTTTCCGGCAAAAATTGTATCACTCTCTGCAAGGATTGCGGGCGGCCTGAATGTCCGTATTTTCCAAAAGACCCCATGCGGAATCGAAGAGCAAAAGGACGGGAAGCTCAGTGCGCAGGTTTTATCAGGAACATTGGTGCGGGGTCGTTTTTTCGTCCTTCGCCAACTTGTCTTTCTTGCATCTGGCGGGAGCCGATTTTTATGAGCAGTTCTATGCGGCATTGTTCCGCACGTACGACTCTTGGGAGGCGTTGCCGCAGCATTGGCGGATCGACAAAATCATGCAGGCCGGCTGGCTCGCGCGGCAAGCGGGAGAACTGAGCGCTTCTTTGCCGGCAAAGCGTGGAGCTTCTCACCTGCGCGTCTTTTCCGTAGGAAGTGGGCTTGGATTTATTGAATATAATTTTCTCAAAGAACTGCCGGAAGCAGAACTCCATGTCAGTGAACCCAGTGCAGCCGGCATGGACTGGATACGCGCCTGTATCCCCCCGGAACGTATCCACATCGGCGCGGTGCCGGGCGCGCTGCCGCCAGACTTGCGCTTCGATATGATTTATCTTTCGGCGGTGGATTATTTTCTACGTCAGAAGGCATTCGTGCGGCTTCTGGCGGATCTGCGTCCTCGCCTCGTGCGGGGAGGAAGGCTTATTTGTCTTTCGGCATCGTTTCTTGAGGATGACGGTATGGCTTCCGCCCTGGCCAACGTATGTAAAACCGCGTTCTATGCGCTGCTGCATCTTGCCGGCATACGCAGGAAACAGTTTTGGGGCTGGCTGCGCACGCGCGAGGAATATCTGGCTGCCGCCCGGGAAGCGGGGTATGAAGATATCCGTGAAGGGCGTCTTGAGGATGGGGCGAGAACTTTTTGGATGTCCGGCTGTTAGACATTTTTACTGTGAAATGCTTTATGTGGGCTATGCCGGGGTATGGCTCACCGCCGCGCAGGCGTAGGCGCAATCCACGCACCGACGCCGCCGAAGTGTGCGTCTCAAAGATAATCTGCTACAGAACAGCACCGTTTTATGCCTTTAAAACCCTTCAATGGACAAACTCAATGATCTAGGTGAGAGCACGGAACAGCATGATGCAAGACAAACAACAACGTTGCGGCCGGGTGGCGATCATGGGGCCGCCCAACGCGGGAAAATCCACCCTGCTTAACGCGCTGCTCGGGCAGAAGGTAAGCATTGTCACCCCGCGAGCGCAGACTACACGTAATCAGATTGTGGGTATCTTCAGCGAACCGGGTATGCAGGTCATTTTTATGGACACGCCCGGCCTGACCAAGGCGCGTGGGCGTTTGCCCAAAATGATGCTGCAATCCGTGTGGCAGAGCATGGATACAGCCGATGTGCTGCTGCTTATTCTGGATTGTAGTCTCTATTTGCGCAAGCCCGAGTTTTTGGAGCGCGATACGGAAACCCTGGCCGGAACTTTGGCCGCTGACGGGCGCCCGCTGATTGTGCTGGTCAACAAGGTGGATACGTTCGCGGATAAAAGCCGCATGCTTCCACTGCTGGAGCGCTTGCAGGCCATGTGGCCGAAAGCGGAGATTTTCCCCGCCTCGGCCCTGTTGCGTGACGGGCTTCCTGAACTCATGGAGATCATTAAAAAAAACTTGCCTATCGGGCCGGCACAATTCCCGGAGGAACAACTTTCCACAGCATCCGTACGCTTTATGGCGGCCGAAATTATCCG
>WRKB01000018.1 GCA_009778295.1 Betaproteobacteria bacterium
AAGCGACACGTCCATGTCATTGTTCAACAGCCAGTCTGCGATTGCGCTTGTTGCCACAGCCAGCGCTTCTTCCTTCGGATAACCGAAAACGCCGCTGGAAATCAGAGGGAAGGCAATGCTGCTACAGCCGCGCTTTTGAGCAAGGTCAAGCGCATTGGTATAGCAAGCGCGAAGTAAGGCTTCCTCACCCTGTTTGCCATCGTGGTACACAGGCCCCGCTGTGTGGATGATGTACTTCGCCGGAAGGGAAAAACCGCCCGTAATGACGGCTTCGCTTGTCTGAATCGGGTCAAGGGTGTCGCAGGCGGCTTGGAGATTTTCCGCGCCGGCGGCTTTGAAGATCGCGCCGCAAACCCCACCCCCTATCCGCAGGTTCTTGTTGCCGGAGTTCACGATGGCGTCAACGCGCATTTTCGTGATGTCGTTACGAATTATATACAGTGGCATTTTCGCGTCCCCCCCTATCCCTGCTGGTCAAGCATATAATTACCCAGTTCGATAAGGTTTGTATTCGCTTAGGGAAAATCCCGCAGCTATATAAGCAGCTTTAATCTGTTCTTCATAGCCGTCACGAGCTTTTTTGTCTGTACGCTTTTTATATTCATCAGTCATGATGTATGCCATAGCTGAAACATTTATGTTGTTCACGGTAACAGGTATGTCAGTCTTGTAATAACATTTTGGGTATCCTTCGCGTCTATCCAACTCTGATTCACAATCAGCGTCAATTTTCCAGATAATCGCAGGGGTACGCTCGCCTTTTACGGGTTCGATGTTCGCATAGAAAGGCATGGTCAGTTGCCAATCTTCAATGTATGTTTCGCAGATGTAAGCTGCATTTGGACAGCGACCCATCATTTGAGCCTTGTCCATGTTGCTGCCATACGCAATGTAGTATCTCGTACTCATGAAAACGCTTCCAATGTAGCTAAACGACATGTACCAAATGTTTTTCTGCCTCTTCATAAAGGCGACAAAAAGTATTCACAAGCCGCATCTGTGCCACCGTGCGGCAAGGAAATTCCGCAAGTAATGGACTTGCAACGACCACCGCAAGGCATTGCGCGCGTGATATGGCTACGTTAAGGCGGTTTCTGCTGAAAAGGAACTCCATATTGCGCGACAGATCTTTCGCGCTTGAAGTGGTCATGGAAAAGATAACCACCGGCGCTTCCTGCCCTTGAAATTTGTCCACCGTGCCTACTTTGGCTTCCGGCAACAGAGATTGAAGCAAGTTGACCTGCATGTTGTAGGGCGACACAATCAGGATGTCTTGTGACGTGAGTACGCGGCCGTGCTTGCCGTCATGGAAGGTTTTGGAGAGCATGTGCTGATAAAGGCGCTGGACAATCTCGCCTTCTTCCCGGCTTCTTTGCCCGCATTGATGGTGTTTCGCTTCAACAAATACAATTCCATCGGAGAACATGGCATTATCGGTTTCAGGCGGCGCCAGACGGCGTAAGGCCGTATCAGGACGAGCGGTCAGCCTCCCGTCATAGAACGTCTCTGAAACAAAGCCGCACACACCGGGAGCCATGCGCCATGTTTCCGAAAGGAAAATACCCATTTCCGGCGGTATGGTCGCTGCATCGCGCAAGAGATATTCCAGCACCGAAGTCCCGCTTTCTTCAGGATGCACCCCCTGCACCGGCTGTGCGAGTTGCATCTGGTCGCCCACCAAAACGATATTTTTGGCAGCCAAGGACATGGCGATCACGTTAGCCAACGCCACCTGTCCCGCTTCATCAATGAAAAGAAAGTCCAAAAGGCCGTCAAACATTGGATCTGTGAACAGCCATGCTGTCCCGGCGTACAGAGCGCAATTCGGAGGAACAGCGTTCTTGCTGTCCACACTGCGGATATATATGCCGTTAAAAACACTCTCTATTGCTCCGGCAGTGGATTTTTTTATTCCGGTGAAGTCGGTGCCTGTTTCTCCGGCAATCTTTTCGACCTGCTGGAGTATATTATGGATGGCCTTGTGGGAATTGGAACTTACGCCCACCTTATAGCCGCGAGAAATAAGTTCGACAATGATTCGGCTGCTGGCATACGTTTTCCCCGTGCCTGGAGGCCCTTGGATAAAAAGGTAACTGTCCTGCAATCCGGCCACGGCTTCAATGGACTCATCAAGCATATCCGCGCTGGTAATTATGGGAGCGCCCGGTTGTTTACCCGCTATGCGCGGCAAAGAGCGCCGCATAATTTCACGGCCCGCTCTTTTTCTTTGCGGATCGGCAAGTATGCTGTCGGCAAAACGGTAGAGAGCGTTACGGATAATGCCAGTATTATATGGGCCTTCTGGGCCGATGTGCATATAGTCGGGCAGAGGGGGTTTGGATGCGGATCGTTGTATCTGGAGTGTGCAGTCTCTGTCGTCAAGGGCTATGATTTTACCCGCTACCTGCATATCCGTCACATCGACGACGGTATCATGTACTTTAATTTTGTATTCCTGGCTTGGGAAGCGGTATGCATAGAGGCCGGGCTTCGGTTTGCCCTGCAAACGCATACAGGCGATACATTCATTGTCGTCGAGCAGATCATCTTCAAGTTTTTCTTGTCGGGCAAAACTGTTCCACCACTGCGGTTTCGCATCCCGGCGATGAAATTCCAAA
>WRKB01000019.1 GCA_009778295.1 Betaproteobacteria bacterium
CCCCCCCGCAAAAGTGTAGCGTTTGGAAGTAGAATTTCCCATAGTGAGCAAGCGGGAGATTTTACATGAAAAAGTCACAATTCACGGATAGTCAGATTTTAGCGATTTTGAAGCAGGCCGAGAGCGGCGTTCCCGTGCCGGAGCTTTGCCGCCAACACGGTATGAGCAGTGCTGCGTTTTACAAGTGGCGGCGCCGTGGGCGCGCTGGCCGGGGGGATCTTGGGCAGCGAACGCTCAAAGTCTCGGTAATTTTTGCCTGCCCTTCGGCAATACGGCATTCCGTTCGAGGATGCCCATAATATGATAGACCAAGCGCGCCGTTGTATAGTCGGAAGCTCGCAATTCCGGTAGCGGGGCAAGCTCCATCACGTCAAAGCCGAGTATTTTTCGGTTGTTGACGCAACGCGCAACAATTTCCAGGGCATCATACCAGCCCAGGCCGCCTGGAACCGGCGTGCCTGTTGCCGGAATACATGCCGGATCCAGGCCGTCCACGTCAAAGCTGATATAGACTGCTTCAGGAAAATTTTCTGGCAGCAGCGCTGTCGGCAGTCCCGTGCGCACCAGTTCCGGCGCGTCAAGAAAGTGTACATTGAAGTCGCGGCGTATCTGCATTTCTTCCAAGCAAATATCCCGCACGCCGAACTGCGCGAGGCGCAAGCCCATATCCGCCACCGCGCGGCACATAACAGAAGCATGAGAATATATTGTGCCCTGGTAGTGAGGACGCAGATCCGCATGGGCGTCTATGTGGACGATGCCGAAATGTCCGTAACGTTCCTTGAGCGCCCGTAGCGCACCCAGAGTGGCGCTGTGTTCCCCGCCTAAAAGTATCGGCAAGGCGTTGTGGACAAGCGCTCCACGAATGCTTTGCGCGATATGCCCCAGCGCCGTTTCGATATCTCCTCCGCAGTCCACGGTCGGGGCCGTATGGATGCCGAGAGCGCCGGGACAGGAGTACCCATCCCAGGCTTCAAGCTGTTGTGAAGCCTCCAGAATCGCCTCCGGACCGCCTGCGGCGCCTCTACCGTAGGAGACTGTGCGCTCCAACGGGGCGGGGATGATATGGAACAGGGCGTCTTCCGGGGCGGCGGGCGGGTATTCAGAGGCGAGAAATGGGGGTGCCACAGCGAACGTTCCTTGCAAAAGCGAAAGTGCTTTGGCGGGGCTTCCCTATGTGCTTTTTTTTGCGGCCCGCCGCGTACGCAGCCAGTCGTACCATGCGTTCAGGCCCTGTCCGGTGCGGCAGGAGACTTCAAACACGGCAAGGCTGTGGTTGAGCCGCGTGGCAAAACGTGTGGCCCGGGTAAGGTCGAAGTCCACATAGGGCAACAGATCCACTTTGTTGAGTACAAGGGCGGAAGCCAGGGTAAAGAGCAAAGGATATTTTTCCGGTTTATCGTCACCTTCGGCCACGCTCAACAGCGCGATCTTGTCATCTTCGCCACAGTCAAATTCCACGGGACAAACAAGATTTCCTACGTTTTCGATGAAGAGGATATCCAACTCGGCCAAGTTGAAGTGCTCCAGCGAGGCCCGAACCATGGCGGCATCCAGATGGCAGCCGCCTTCGGTGTTGATCTGCACGGCTTTCGCGCCGGTGGCTGCCACGCGGCGTGCATCGTTATCCGTCTGCAGATCTCCCTCAATGACGGCCATGCGGAATTCGGCCTGCAACTCGCGCAAGGTGCGCTCCAGCAGCGAGGTTTTGCCAGCGCCCGGGGAACTGATGAGGTTAAGCGCAAGAATGTCGTGACGGGTAAAAAGCGTACGCAGCTCTCCGGCAATGTTGCTGTTTGCTTCGAGGATGCTGCGGATAACAGGTATTTCCATGAATTCCTCTGGGTTATTCGGCCTCAATGTGCTGCAGGTAGAGTTCGCGTCCTTTTTCTACCGTATGCCCCAATGTCTCTCCGCAGACGGGACAGGAGGCGAAGAGCAGTTCACGCTTCTGTTCCGGGCTGAAGCATGCGCCGCAGGAACAGCGCAGGACAAGCGGTTCTTCTTCCAGCTCCAGGCGCGCTCCTTCAAAGGGGCTCCCTTGAGTAAGAGCTTCAAAGGCAAAATGCATTGCCTCCGGCACGATATTTGCGAGCAGGCCGTGTCGGACGCGCACCACGAGGAGCTTTTTCAGCTGGTGCTTTTCAAGTTCCTCTTCAATGAGGGATAAGAGACTTGTGACAAGGGACAATTCGTGCATCGGCAAAATTAGCGCAAAAACGGCCATGCGTCCAGCGCGGGCGCACATTGCATTTTTATAGGCACTGCGCTACCTTTTCAAATGTCATATAGCATCGTGGTTGCCGCTGTATGCCAAAACAGGGGGTAAGCTGTGAGTACAGCGTATTTTATCGGGGTGTATTCTTCTCTGTCCTCGGGCTCAAGAACGGGCCGCGGTTCAGTAAAAGGCAAACGGTATTGGTTTGCCTGGGATTGCTGTGATATGGGCTATCGTGTGCAGGAGCTTGACGGAGCCTTTCAGCCCCAGGGTGAAGTCTTGGACATAGACCCTGCGACATTGCAGGCGAGCTTCTCCCTGGAGCCTTCCATCCTGGCCGCGCCGATTCGCCAGGGGTCTTTCCCCGTTCCGCCTTCCCCGCAGCAGGATGGAGACCTGC
>WRKB01000020.1 GCA_009778295.1 Betaproteobacteria bacterium
GACCGCAAACGTCTGCGCCTGCTCCTCCACATTCCACCCTTGGCGGGCGCAAGGCCCAGTGGCCAACGGGCGGCCCACGCATTGTGGGCCAGCACCCGAGTATACAGCGCGTGCTGACTTTAGCCGCTCAGGTGGCCAAGTCCAGGGCTACGGTGCTTATTTCCGGCGAGTCCGGCACGGGCAAGGAAATGTTCGCCCGTTGCCTGCATGCCTGGAGTGACCGGGCAGGCGGCCCCTTTGTCGCCGTGAACTGTGCAGCCCTGCCCGAACATCTTCTGGAAAGCGAGCTTTTTGGCCACGAAAAAGGAGCCTTTACCGGCGCTATCGCTCGAAAAATGGGCAAATTCGAACTGGCAAACGGCGGGACGATCCTACTTGATGAAATTTCCGAAATGGACATGGCCCTGCAGGCTAAACTGCTCCGCGTGCTCCAGGAAAGTGAAATCGACCGCGTGGGCGGCACGGAAACTCTCCGCGTGGACGTGCGCGTCCTGGCCACCACCAACCGTGATTTGGAAGAATGGGTCAAAGAGGGCAGATTCCGCCAGGATCTTTTTTTCCGCCTCAACGTTATTCCCCTGCGCCTGCCGGCACTGCGCGAACGCGGCGAGGATGTGCTGGAACTGACCCGTTTTTTCATCGAACTTTATATCAGAGAATACAAACTCGCCCCCACTGTGCTCTCCGAAGAAGCAGCAACCTGGATACTCGGGCACGACTGGCCGGGTAACGTGCGCGAATTGCAAAACCTTATGGAACGTGCCGTGTTGTTGGCGAACGGACGCGCCATCACCCCCCGCCACTTCCTGATGGATTCCGCTGACTGGCCGCTGTTTGAGGAACATGAACCCGGCGTGTTCACCGGCTCCGCCCTGGCAGGGGACGCTACCGACTCACAGGGACTGGCGACCGGACCTGTGATCCCACTTCACGAAATGGAGCGCATCATGATTATGAAGGGGCTGGAAGCCACCTCCGGCAACCGGACACAAGCTGCGGAACTGCTCGGCATCTCCGTACGCACTTTGCGGAATAAATTAAATGAATACAGAGAAATGGGGATAACAGTCGAATAAAACCCGTTTCTTCTCATCCCGTCTCACGACACAACACCCCGTACCAGGTGGAGAAAACATGCTGGATTATATACGCTCCAACGCCCAGTCCTGGGGCATAAAAGTAGCATTCGGCATTATTATTCTGGTTTTTATCTTCTGGGGCGTCGGCAGAATGCACGGCACGCCTCCTTCTGTGGCGGCCGTCGTCAACGACGAGACGATACACGCCCAGGATCTCGCCCGCGAAATGCAACGCATGGAAGAAAACATCCGCAGCAATTACCCCAAGATCACTTCCGAACAGCTGCGCGCTCTGAACCTGCAACAACAGGCGGAGCAGATGCTGATCGCGGGGGCCTTGATGCGTCAGGAGGCCAAACGCACCGGGTTCAGCGTCAGTCCTCTGGAACTGCGTGAGGCAATTGAAAAAAATCCTGTTTTTCACGGCGAAAAAGGGACATTCGATCCCAAAACCTATCTGCGTGTGCTGGAACTTCAACGTACCACGCCCGGCAGTTATGAGGGCCGGATTCGCCAGGATCTGCTGGTTCAAAAGCTCTATAACGCGGTCACAGCGCCGGTTGAGGTTTCCGAAGCCGAAGCCCGCATGCTTTTCGATTTTTCCCAGGAACGGCGTCAGGTCTCCTATCTGCTTTTTCCGTTCGAGGACTATCTTGGCAAGGTCATACTGGGTGAAGACGAAGTGCGCGCCGAATACGAAAGCAACCGTGCTGCCTTTACCCTGCCTGCCGCCAGCGATGTGGACTATGTGCTTGTCACTGCCAAGAACCTTGCCAAGCCCGACAGCGTGAGCAGCGAGGAAGCCGCCGCATGGTACGCGCGCAACCCGGCCGCTACGGAACAGCCGGAGCGGGCGCATTTGCGCCATATTCTGCTGCGCTTGCCGGAAGGCGCCCAGGAAAACGAAGTGCAGAAAATCCGGCAGGAATTGGAAAATATCGCTCTCAAGCTGAAAAAAGGCGCGGATTTTTCCGCCCTTGCCAGGCAGCAGTCGCAGGATTCCGCTTCCGCACCAGGAGGCGGGGACCTCGGTTGGGTACATCGCGGCCAGACTCTCCCCGACTTTGAACGCGCGGCTTTTGCGCTGAAACCGGGGCAGATCTCCGAGCCTGTACACACGGAGTTTGGCCTGCATCTTATCAAAATGGAGGAATACGAGGCGCAGCGTACACGTTCGCTTGACGAAATGCTCCCCGAAATACGCACTCTCCTGGCGGAGCAGAAAGCCGCCGAACGCATGGCCGATGTACGCGACTCCCTTATTGAAGCCAACGCCGTCGGCACCCCCCTGGACGAAGCCGCCAAGGCGCAGGGACTGGAGGTACGCAACACAGGCCTTTCCACTGGCGCTGAATTGCAGGCCAAACTGGGGATAGATGCCAACGGCGCGGCAACATTGTTGAAAATTGCCGCCGGTTCCGGCCCGGATATGCCGCTGGAAGTCAAGACGCCTGAGGGGACGGGCTTCATCGTCGCGAGAATCCGCGCCGCCGTTCCGGAAAAGGTGCAGGAGCTGGCCGAGGTGAAAGAGAAGATCAAAACAGACCTGACCCGGAAAAAA
>WRKB01000021.1 GCA_009778295.1 Betaproteobacteria bacterium
GAATGTCTGGGGAGACAGGAACGGCACCCGGGGGGGGGGCGGAACTTTGCGTGGGCAAGGAAGATTCAGAGGCCCCCCCCAACAAAGCCTCCCATTGATGCGGGAGCGGCGGCATTTCTGCTATAACTGCGGTTTCTGGCGCAACGGTGGAAGAAGCCGGGGCGGTGGGGGGCGCAGCATCATCTGCCTCTGGAGCGGTCCGTTCCGGAGGGGAGGGGGGCTTTTCATCGATTGGGGGCACTGGACCTGCTGACGGGACACTTTCGCGGGAGGCATCCAGATCGTCTGCGAGAGAGAGCGATTGAGAAATTTCGGGTGGAGCGGGGGCCGTCGCCGTAGCGCTTTCAAGCAGCGCATCCATGTCGTCCGCGGAGTTGGCGGCAGCCGTGCCGGAGGTTTTCGGAGGTGCAGCCCCGACGGATGGAGCTGAAGACGTGGCGACGGGGCTGATTGTGACGGTGACGGAGGTTTTTGCCTTTCGCGTTGCCGGGGGGGATGTGGGGGAGGAGGCAGGAACCTTGTCCGGCAGGGCATTGGATTCTTCGATCGGCGTCGCGTCAGACGGCATGGAGGTGATAGAGGTTGCTGTGACCCCGTCAAGCAGGGCATCAAGCTCGTCTACGGGGTCGGGCGTTGCCGCAAGCGTTGCGGGTTGGCCCGCGCCACCGAGTTGATCCAGAATATCATCCAGACTGCCAACGTCTTGCTCCGCCGCCGCAGGGTCGGACAACGCAGAAGGCTGAGGGGGGATGCTGAGTTCATCTAGCAGATTTTCTACTTCCTGCATATCCGGCATATCCAGGGTTTCATCCGGATTGACAGGATGCGGCCCTGTCTGTTCACCCGCGTTTGGGGTTCCAGCCTGAGGAGTTGTGCCTATTTCGGCCAGAAGGGCGTCCAGATCATCTTGAGCCTCCCCTCCCGCACCAGCGTTCAGTAAATCGGTCAGCTGGTCGTCCATGGAGGCAACGGAAGCGTCAGGCGTGGGGGGAGTGCCTTGTTCAATAATATCTGTAAGTTCGATGATATCCTCATCGATATCAGGGGCTGGGGTTGTTTTCGCGACCATGCATTCCTCGCTCACATCCTCAGGTTCCGGCAGGCTGGACGGCCTCAAGCCAAACCGTCCAGCCCCGGATACGTCAATATTCGTGGCGCACAGAACGTCCTCTCCCTACAGAGGCGCTACGCACCGCTGGGGGAAGAGAAAACCGGCAATCGCCTACGGATGGCACTTGGACTGCTTGCAGGCGGTCAGTTCTTTCTTTTTATCCGGAGATTTTTCGACTACCTGGCTGTGACAGGAAGCACAGGTGGCGAATTTCGTACCCGATTTGGCGTGCATCACATTATAATAACTTTTTGCGGTTTTGTCCTTACGATCCATGACGTCATGGCAGCCTGCATTGCCGCATTTCCCGTAATTTTCCTTGCCGTCCACAGGATGGTGGCAATCGCCGCACTTTTCTGCTTTCAGGTGGGAGCTGTGATTGAAGGTCACAGGTTGTTTGGTTTTGTCCAGTTTCGCTCCATCGGCTGGAGGTGCAGGCTGCGCGGCCAGCGCAGGCAGGGCCAAGGCGAGGATCAGCAGGGCAAAGGCGCTTAGAATGCATTTCTTCATACAGTATACCTCCAGCGGGGTAAGGTTATAAAAATGCTTCAGCAATGGTAGTCCTCCGGGCAGATTGTGTCAACAGGGTCACCCCGTTCGTTGCCAAAATGGGGCCACTACCATGCGCTGCATAGGACATTACCCTGCACCGGGGCGCATATGCCCCTTGTCAAAGTCGTTGACACAGCGTAATTTGCCATCATGAAGATATATCTGGACGCCTGCCGCAGGAACAGCTTTTTGACGACTCCCTTCGCCCAATAAGGTGCCGCCATGCCCCACAAAGGTCCGCATATATCCATTTCTCCTGATTTTGTCGTCAACCGCATTTTGCGTATTCACCGGCAGGATTTTGAAGAGTGGCCGGAGTCCGTGCGCCGTCTTGCCATTGAGATAGCTGAAGAGCTGTTCCTGGTGGCCTACAACCCCTTCATCGACGCGGAAACGGTCAGAAGCAGCGTCAAAGCGCGCTTTCAGGAAGCCTCCTTCGCTCTGGCCCATCACTACGCCAATTCCATCGGTGAAGGCATCACCATGTTCTGGTCGGCATATGAGGCCGAAGTAGAGTTCCGCGCCAAGCTTGTAGACAAGCTCAAGGATATCCTGCCGGACGAATGCGTGATCTCCCGCCCCGGCGCATTGGTGGAAAACGCTACGGATGCCACGGACCTGCGCATGGAACTGCCGCTTCTGGTCGTGGAACCGGACAACACCGAGCAGGCGGCCGCATTGGTGCGCTTGGCCAATGAAATGAAGTTCGCGCTCATTCCGCGCGGCGGCGGCTCCGGCGCGACAGGCGGCGCGGTGCCCGCGCGTAAGCGCACGGTCATTGTGAGTACCACGCGCCTGACGCGCATTGACCCTGTGGATGCCGCACGGCCCAGTATCAGTTGCCAGGCCGGAGCCATCACGCAAAGCGTCACTATGGCAGCGGCCAAGGCGGGTTTTTTGTTCACGGTGGATCCGGCTTCCAAGGCGGCCGCGACCATAGGCGGCAATATTTCGGAAAATGCCGGCGGGCCCTGTGCGTTT
>WRKB01000022.1 GCA_009778295.1 Betaproteobacteria bacterium
TTGTGCGCATCATGCTTGCCGAAGGGCGGGCAGCTCTGGAGCCGGACTTCATATGAAAAGGAAACGGACTTGCGCCCGTCGTTGTCTGGCGCACAGAAAACTGTGGATCCGGTACTAAACCCGAACGGAGTCATCCATGTCAAACGCAGCGCTTCTGCGCGATTTTACAGCCCTTCTTGGGGAAAAAAATGTTTTGACCAGCGAAGCGGATCGCCAGAGCTACTCTTATGATGCAGCGGTACTCCCCCCGGTGGTGCCTGCCGTGGTCGTACGCCCTGTCAACACGGAGCAGATCGGCGAAATCGTTAAACGCTGCTATGATGCCGGCGTACCCATGACGGTGCGCGGGGCGGGATCGAATCTGTCCGGCGGCACAATTCCCGACAGTTCGGAAACATGCGTCATCCTGACAAACGGACTCACGAAGATTCTGGAAATCAACGAGCAGGACTTGTATGCTGTTGTCGAACCTGGACTTGTCACCGCCCAGTTCGCCGCAGCGGTCGAAAAGCGCGGCCTTTTTTATCCTCCTGATCCCGGTTCCCAGGCGGTCTCCACCATCGCGGGCAATATTGCGGAAAACGCGGGTGGTTTGCGCGGTCTGAAATACGGCGTCACCAAGGACTATGTTATGGGCCTGGAAGTATACGACGCTACCGGCGCCCTGGTAAAATCCGGTTCCCGCACCGTCAAGTGTGTTACGGGCTACAACCTGGCCGGTTTGATAACGAGTTCCGAAGGCACGCTTGGCGTGATCAGCCGGGCGATTCTCAAGCTCGTGCCGCCCCCGAAAGCCAGCAAAGCCATGATGGCCGTGTTCGACGAAGTGCAGGCCGCCGCCAACGCCGTGGCCGGCATCATCGCGGCCCATGTGGTGCCTTGCACCCTGGAGTTTCTGGACAATGCCACCATCTGCTATGTGGACGATTATACCAAGGCTGGCCTGCCGCGTGATGCCCGGGCTATCCTGTTGATCGAAGTGGACGGGCATCCCGCCCAGGTGGAGGATGAAGCCGCTGCTGTGGAAAAAGTCCTTCAGGTCTGTAAGGCGCGCGAAGTTCACATCGCCAGGGACGCAGCCGAAAAATTCAAACTTTGGGAAGCTCGCCGTATGGCCCTGCCTGTACTTGCACGCATCCGTCCCACAACCGTGCTGGAAGACGCCACCGTGCCGCGCTCAAAAATCCCCGCCATGATGGAAGCCCTGGACAGGATCACCAAGAAATACAAACTCCAGATCGGCACGTTTGGTCATGCGGGCGATGGCAACCTGCATCCCACTATTTTATGTGACAAGCGTGACAAGGAAGAATTCCACCGCGTCGAGCAGGCAGTGGATGAAATCTTCGATGTAGCCCTCTCCCTTGGCGGCACTTTGTCCGGTGAACACGGCATCGGCACGGCCAAGGCCAAATGGATGGAAAAAGAAACTTCGCGCGGCACCATCCTTTTCTCGCAACGCCTGCGCAAGGCTCTTGATCCGAAGGGGCTCCTCAATCCCACAAAACTCGTGGGGATTTGAACCATGAAAGATGTGTACGGCCTCGCAGACGCACTGATGGAGCTGGACGACAAGCTTATAACATGCATGAAGTGCGGGCTGTGCCAAGCTGTGTGTCCCGTGTTCGGCGCCACGATGATGGAAGCCGACGTCACCCGCGGCAAGATTGCCTTGCTGGAAAACCTTGCCCATAAAATGCTCGCCGACCCGGAAGCGATCAATGAAAAACTGAGCCGTTGCCTCCTGTGCGGTTCTTGCCAAGCCAATTGTCCGTCCGGTGTGAGTATTATGGACATTTTCATGAGGGCTCGCCATATTGTGACGAGCTATCTTGGTCTGTCACCGGCAAAAAAATTTATTTTCAGGTCACTGCTCGCCAATCCCGGATTTTTCAATGCGCTCACGCGACTGGGGCTTCCCTTGCAGGGGATTGTCATGCGCAAGCAAAACAATGCGCAGGGCACAGCCTGTGCGCCTTTGCTCGCCAAGTTCATCGGCCGGCGCCATGTCCCGGCATTGCCTGCCAAACCCCTGCACGCCGAGATGGGCACGATCGAGACGCCCGCCGGCAAAAGCGGCATACGGGTCGCCTTCTTTCCCGGCTGCCTGGGCGACAAACTCTATACCGGTATGTCCAGAGCCTGCCTGAAGGTTCTCGCGCATCACGGTGTCGGCGTATATATGCCTTCCGGCTTCACCTGTTGCGGCCTTCCGGCTCTGGCCTCCGGCGATCAGGAAGGAGCTGGCAAACAGATCATCGCCAATGTGGACGTCCTGAAACAAAGAATCTTTGACTACCTTGTCACGCCCTGCGGTTCCTGTACCGCTACGATCAAGGAATGGTGGCCACGGCTCTCCCCCGGGATGCCTCTGGAATACCGCGCGGTATCCGGTGAATTGGCGGCAAAAGTTATGGATATCAACGCGTTCCTGATTGATGTCCTCAAGGTGGAAGCTCAGCCGCAAAAAGCCGGCGCACGCAAAGTCACCTATCATGACCCCTGTCATCTCAAGAAAGCCTTGGGGATCAGCAGTCAGCCGCGCTCCGTCATTAAGCTGAATCCGGCATACGAGCTTGTGGAAATGGCGGAGGCCGACCGTTGCTGCGGCTGCGGAGGGAGCTTTACCCTCTCTCATTATGAGCTTT
>WRKB01000023.1 GCA_009778295.1 Betaproteobacteria bacterium
AAACCACGGAACGTACCCGCTTGAGTTGGATAGTCTCTGTTTTGAACCACGGGGCGGCGGAGCAGTCTGGGATCTGGGTCTGCCACAACCCGGTGTATGCGGTCAGATCGTCCAACCCGGTGGATGCTTTGTTATCGCCTTTTTGCGTGATCACCTGAGCATCCGTTTGCGCGACTGGCTGTATCTGGATGCCCCCTTTGTTTTTCGCGCCTGTTGTCGTTGTAGGGGGGGAGGAGATATCCGTTCCGCAGAAATCTCCCTGGATCTCGATTTTCCCGTCTCGCCACTGCAGGACTCAGAATTGATGGAATATGCGGCTTTTTTTACGCGCCGCATAGATTTATTCACACGGGAAGTCCGGCGTCTGCGCAGTGAATGGGGGAGCCTTGCCTCCTACGCCGGCCTGTACCGCGAACTCGGAATGCACAAGGTGGAACGGGAAGGTAAGCTGTATTGGCGATTCAGGGAATGGGCTCAGGCTGCGAACAGCCTGTATTTGGCTACAGACCGCATCAATTTTGAGCGCCGCTATGAATACCGCTTTCTCCGCACGGATGATCCTGCGCTCTGGGAGTTATTTGTGCCTGCCGAAGAACTGCCGCATGGCACCTATTATGAGCTGCATGTGGCCTCCTCCCGTACGCGCAAGCATGTAGTGCGTGTCCCTGCCTTTGCTGTATGGGTGGAGCAAAACCACGACAACGAAAATCAATGGTGCGCCCGGGTGTGGGATCCGCATGCAGCGTATGTATTCAAATATCCACAACCGCAGCGTCCGATTTTCCCCCGTATTTATGAGGGGCATGTAGGTATCGCACAGTCTTCTCTCGGCAAAAAAACGAAACAATTCGGCACGTACCGTTATTTTGCTGAGAAGGTGCTGCCGCGTATTAAAGAAGGTGGCTACACAACCGTACAACTTATGGGTATTCCTGAACATCCGCTTTATAAATCCTTTGGCTATCAGGTAAGCAGTTATTTTGCGCCCAGTTCCCGTTTCGGTACACCGGACGATTTCAGATATCTGGTGGATGAAGCGCATCGTCTGGGACTAGGCGTCATTCTCGACATTACCCACAGCCACGCCTGCCCGAATACCGAGCAAGGGATGGCCCGCTACGACACTAGCCGCTATTTTTTCCGCAGGTTGAAAACGCAGTGGGAGACTATTTCTTTTGATTATAACCAGGAGCGTGTGCGTCGCTTTTTACTCTCCAATTGCCGCTATTGGCTGGAAGAATTTAAGCTTGACGGTTTTCGTTTCGACGCCGTAGGGAATATGATTTATTTAGATCATGGACTGGATGACGATTTTTCCCATGTTGGGCGCTGTTTTTACGATAAAAACGGGAAAAGTCGTCTGGATGAAAACGGAGTACTTTATCTGAGTTTGGCTACCACGCTGGTGCGTGAACTTGCTCCGCACGCGATAACCATTGCCGAAGAATTCTCCGGTGCTCCGGGGATGTCTTGCCTCCCTGAAAACGCGGGGCTTGGTTTCGATTACCGTTTCGCTATGGGGTTGCCCGATTTTTGGGCAAAATTTATCAAAGAAGGCCAGTCTATGGGCCTGATGTGGCATGAACTGAACAATCGCCGCCATTACGACAAAACCATCAGCTATACCGAATGCCACGATCAGTGTATTAACGGCGACGATGCGTTTATCTGGCGCATGATTAAGGAAGACATGTACGAACACATGTCCGTGTTCAGCGATTCATGGAAATGTTCGCGTGGCGTTGCCTTGCACAAGCTGATGCGTTTTAGCACCCTGGCTGCCGCCGGACAGGGCTGGCTGAATTTTATGGGTAACGAATTCGGACACCCGGAATGGATCGATGCGGAAGGCTACGCTCATCGCCAATGGCATTTGGCGGAGACAACCCATCTGAAGTACTCTAAGCTTGATGCCTTTGATCGCGGCATGCTGAAGCTTGTCCGGGAATACCCGGAAGAGTTCCGACGTGGGCCGCGTTTCCGTTATATTCACGAAGAGGATCGCATCTTGGCCTTTGAGCGCGGCAAGTTGCTTTTTATTTTCAATTTTCACGAGTTACAGACTCAGAATCATCTTGCCTTGATGGTTACCCCTGGAAAATACATGGAGATTTTCAGTAGCGACGAGTTTGCCTACGCCGGACATGGTAATTTGAGTACACGTATACCTGGCGAACATTTTTCCGATCCGGCCTCCGGCATTTTTGAGCAACGTATCACGTTATATATGCCCCCGTTGACCGGCTTGGCGCTGGCGCGAGAATAGATATTGCCATATCCGGGGGCGCACAGCATGAGTCGTGTTCAA
The DNA here is from genome assembly GCA_009778295.1 of Betaproteobacteria bacterium. GTDB lineage: Bacteria > Desulfobacterota > Desulfovibrionia > Desulfovibrionales > Desulfovibrionaceae > WRKB01. Next base: position 2,309 of record WRKB01000023.1, read on the forward strand.
TATAACAGTAGTATATCAAACTGTTACGTATGAAAACTGCAAATGAAATTTTTGTAATTAGACACGAGGAAGGCACTTGGGTTCACCCAAGCCTACGCAGAAATACGCGAAGCCACGCTCTCCCATACGTTCCGGGGAATACAGGTTGCGTCCGTCAAAGACGAGCGGCGCGGTGAGCAGATTGCGGAGGCGGTCGAAGTCCGGGTTGCGGAACTGGTTCCACTCAGTCCCTACAAGCAGGGCTTGGGCTCCTTCACAGGCCTCGTACTGGGAACCTGTTATTTCCACCAGGGGGTTATCATTCAAAATTTTTGCAGCGTTGGGGCCGGCAACCGGATCGAAGGCAC
>WRKB01000024.1 GCA_009778295.1 Betaproteobacteria bacterium
GCGCGCGAGACTGCGCGCCGGAAGAAGAACAAGCGCGGTTGCTGCCCGTATTGCGCGGCTTGCGTAATTGTTTGCCGGGACGGGAGGCTGTGGTTTCCATCGACACCTATAGAGCCTCCAGCGCGCGCTTGGCGCTGGAGAACGGGGCGGACATCATCAACGATATTTCCGCTTGCACGTTTGATCCGGAGTTGCTGAACACGCTCGTCGAATATAAGCCGGGCTACGTGCTGATGCATTGCCGGGGGTGTCCCGCCGACATGCAGGAAAATCCCCGTTATACAAATGTGGTGGACGAGGTCTTGCATTTTTTCGAAAAAGAGCTGACACGTCTATGCACGGCCGGTCTGACGGAGCGGAGCATCGTTCTGGATCCGGGCATTGGTTTTGGCAAGCGCTTGGAAGATAATATAGCCCTGCTGCATGGTATTTCGCGCTTGCGCGATCTGGGGAGGCCTCTGCTGGTAGGGCTTTCCATGAAATCGCTTTTTGGAGATTTGCTGGGACTCGCTCCTGAGCGGCGCGGCCCGGCAACGCAGATTGCCACGGCCATATTGGCGGTCAAAGGGGTTCCCCTGCACCGGGTGCATGACGTGCCCGGTGCGCTGGACGCCTTGCGCTTGGCGCAGGCTGTGGGCTAGTGTCGCGCCGCGACACTTCGGGAGCGTGCGTGTTCACATTCCATTTTGATGGATTCAGCCTGGACTGGCATGATGTGGTCGACATTCTGCTGGTGACTGCTCTGCTCTACGGCATGATCGCGCGCATCAGGGGAACACGTGCCGTTGCGGCAGTTCTTGGCCTGTTGGTGCTGACGCTTTTGTACCTCGGCGCCGGAAGGCTTGGCTTGTATGCGATCACTTGGCTTTTGCAGAGTTTTTTTGCCTCTCTGTTCCTTGTAGTGGTCATTTTGTTCCAGCAAGATATCCGGATGGCGCTCAGCGTCATCGGCACCCGTCGTTTCTGGGGCAGGCGCAAGGTACTCAACGAGGCGCTGCTTGACGAGATTGTAGGCGCTTCAATGGAGCTTGCCCGCAACAAGCTTGGCGCGCTTATTGTTCTGGAGCGCCTCGTGCCGCTCAGGGATATGGTGGAAAGAGGGGGAGTGCGTCTGGATGCGCATCTTTCCCAAGAACTTTTGCGCACCATTTTCGCCAAGAATACTCCGTTACACGACGGCGCGGTCATCATAAGCAAGGGCGAGATAACGGCGGCGGCCTGCATTTTGCCTCTCGCGATGGTGAGGCGCCAGTCCTTCGGGACACGGCACCGGGCGGCCCTTGGCATTACCGAGGAAAGTGACGCCGTGGCTGTTGTGGTTTCCGAAGAACGGGGCGAGGTATCTGTGGCCATCAAGGGAAAATTGACCAAGAATCTGGATGCGGTAAAGCTTAAACGGGTACTCAGCTACGTATTGTAGTAATACGGCGCGGGGGCGGTTATGCGCTCCGCGACAGCAGTGCGTATACAAAGTGGTGTCTGCCATGGCGTTTCCGGATATCAAAGTGAACTGGAAGATTTTGCTGCTTTCTTTTGTTCTGGCTTGCGGCCTCTGGTATACTGTTACCGTGCGCGACCGTCTGGAGGTGCAGGCCGAAGTAGCCCTGAATTACCGCGGCATGCCGGAAAACCTCATCGTTCGTGACGGCATGCTGAAAAGTTTTACCGTGCAACTGCGTGGTCCGAGGGAACTGGTCAAAGGTCTGGACACCAAAATGCTGAACTATTCCGTGGATCTTTCCCATCTACGTCATGGGACGAATATTATCGCGCTTTCCGCGCCTTTTGCCGTGGCTGAGAGCCGCGCGTTGGATGTCATGGGGACGGTGCCCAATCAGCTTGTGCTGGAGGTAGAGGGTATCATGGAAAGCACTGTTCCTCTGGAACCCAGGTTCAGCGTTCCCGCGCTCGCCCAGGCCATGAAGGCGGAGAATCTGCACGCCAGCCCGGCTTCGATATCCTTACGGGGGCCGGAAAGCGTCATCAAGAAAATGAACAGCCTGAAACTGGACGTGCCATTAGAATTGACCGCTACAGGCGATTACCAGCTTTCGCTCGCTGTGAGCACTCCTCCGCAGGTAACGGCGACGCCCAGCGTAGTAGTTATACGGTACAGTATTGCCGGCAAGCGTACGCTGGCAGAGCTTGAACGCGTGCCGCTGTTGGATGCGAAAAATTCCCAGCTGCATCGCATAACGCCCAAAAAAGTACTGCTGACTGTGGAATTGCCTGAAGGGCTGATGGGCAGCAAAAGTTATCTTGAAAAAATACGCGTTATCGTCAATGTAAAAGATATCCCTCCTTCCGGTTCCGGCGAGCTCACACCTGCTGTGGAATTGCCGGAGGGGGCGCGGCTGGTGGGTATTTCCCCCGCCAAGCTCAGCGTGACAAAGAATGGAAAGTAAGCTAGCGTAAGTTGGCGCCGCTAAGGAGCATCATATGGCTGAACGTCTATTTGGCACCGATGGCATGCGTGGACAGGTCAATATCCATCCGATGACGGCGGAGATGGCTTTACGTCTGGGGCTCGCGGCAGGCGCGCGTTTTGCGAAAGGCGGACGGCGGAGGCGGGTGGTGATAGGCAAAGACACCCGCCTGTCAGGCTATATTTTTGAGTACGCCCTGACCTCGGGCCTATGCGCCATGGGCATGGATGTCTTTCTGGTC
>WRKB01000025.1 GCA_009778295.1 Betaproteobacteria bacterium
TCAGCCCCCGAAGCTTGGGTGGGCGTATAGAGGTTGTTGCCGCGCGAATCGAGTCCCGCCGGGTTGATAAAGTTGTAGAGCGGAATTTCAGCGGAAGCGATTTCCTGTCCGGTGTTGTCCAGGGCCGCCATGTGTCCGCGCGCGGAAATGGAAATATTCTTCGTTTCCGTCGGCACGGTAAATTCCGGCTGGAGGATGTAGCCGTTGGCGGTGACCACCACGCCGTCCTGAGTAAGTTTGAAGGCGCCGGCGCGCGTATACATGAGTTCGCCGTTTACATCGACCTGAAAAAATCCATCGCCCTGAATGGCTACGTCAAGCGGATTGCTGGTGTTTTGAAAATCACCCTGGCTGAAAAATTTATGCACCGCTGTCGGACGTACGCCCATACCGACCTGGATACCCACGGGCAGACGGGTGTCGCCTTCGGTAACGGAACCGGCGATCTTCATAGTCTGGTACATGAGATCTTCAAATTCCGCCCGGCTCTTTTTAAAACCCGTAGTATTTACGTTCGCAAGGTTGTGCGAAATAACGTCGACGTTGAGCTGCTGGGCGATCATGCCTGAAGCGGCTGTCCAAAGTGAACGCATCATGATGATATACTCCTTACGGTTGTCACAACTGTGTGTGCCAATATACTACTATGTACGTCTGGCGACCTTGCTGATGGCTTCACGATCTAGGCTGTCGGAAGTCTGCATGACTTTCTGGTACGCTTCGAAAAGGCGTTGTACCTCAATCATGTTCACCATTTCATATACTACTTCCACGTTGGCTTTTTCCATGTAGCCCTGGGCCACCCGGGCTTCGTTCGGCTCAATGGGGCGTTCCGAGGCGCTTGAACCCTTACGCAGCCTGTACAAATTCTGCCCCTGTTTTTCCAAGGCCTTGAGATCCGTAACTGTGACGAGTTCAAAGTTTCCCACCGGGGCGTTGTCAGCAAAAACCTGGCCGTCTTCCGAAATATGCACGTTGCGCGTGCCCGGCGGAATCACGATGTTACCCGCCGTGCCTCTTACCGGATAGCCTCGCGGCGTGACAACCGTGCCGTCGCCGGAAAGCAGGAAGCCTCCCTGGCGGCTCAAAAATTCGCCTCCAGGGGTTTCAAACTTGAAAAAAGCGTTGCCGGCGATGGCCACGTCCAGAGGGTTACCCGTGTAGTGCAACGAGCCTTGCGAAAAATCGGTCTGCGAAACAGCAAGGCGCGGCCGGGCCAAATTTTTCGGCTCCGGGAAGAGCGGCTTGGAACGGCAGGTTGCAAGGGGCTCGCGGATTTCGTCATGAGCGTAGTAGGACATGGTATCCTTGAACGCCACGGTGTCGCGCTTGTAGCCGTGCGTGTTCACATTCGCCAGATTATTGGCGATCATATTCATGCGGTGTTCAGTGGTGAGGGCTCCAAAGAGTCCACTAAATACGCCATCTTGCATAATACCTCCTGGCGAGAATGCTTGTGCCTGCATCCATGCCGCCCATGTCGATGCAAGGAGCGGGCCAGAATGACAGCGACGCGGCGGCACAGCTTCCGTGAACGGGCCGAAAATTGCGTTTTTCGGCGAATGTTCCATTCGCAATCAACAGTCAGGCTGATGACGCAATACCTTGGAGTGCAACCGGCGATTACGGCATGGAATTCGGATGCCTTGCGTAAAAAAAGCCGGAATCCAATCTTGAAGGTTTGTATCTCTCCATGATATTGTTAAGCATGAATTGTTGAATGCTCCGGATAACCGGCGGGCACGAGCCTGCCGTGCGGTGCAGGCGCATCTGCTCGCACCGCAACACGCCAGAGCGATGTGCCTTTACAAACTCCCTCTTTTGGGGTTTGCTATTAATTCGCGCGCGGAAAATAGAAATATTTCCCACTTACAGTAATAGTACTCGCAAGCGGGGCAACACATGGCATCTCAACCTGCAATGCAGCCTCCATCCGGGGCAAAATCCTGGCAGCTTGAACCTCCAAATGCTACCGATATTCTTCTGCAAAGCAGCATTGCCTATTTTTGCTTTCTGCTGATTATCGTCATCGGCATGGCGCTGGGCCTTGAACACTTCATTTCCGCTGATTTTGACGTCCGGCTGAAAAGCGCGGCGCAAAATATCCCCAATGCGCTGCCGCCGGATTTTCCAGATCGCGCCACTAAGCCGGGCGCCATTTCGTTTGAGGAGGAATTGAGGATCCGTGCCGCCCTCGGCGCTGTCGCCAAACCTGCCGGCATCTCGCACCTCTACACGCTTTTCGAGCATCACGACACCTTGTATTTTACCGCTCTGAGCGCAAACGAGGAAGACGATCAAAACAAACCTCGGTATTTTATACCGTACTACGATGCACCTATCGAATTCTTTAGCGCCCTTGAACACATGCAGCCTCTCAGGCTTATCTATAAAGACAAGGAGAAGAAGACCTACCATGTGGCCGTGGAGCCTCTTACTTCCGCAGGAGGCGTTCGCTACCTGGCCTGTGCCGATGTAGAAGAAAAGGTGATCTCCTCTCGGCTGGAACTATACCAGTCAGCGGCCATCATCATGCTTGCCCTCACCACCTTGGCAGCCCTGCCCGGCCTGTGGAGCGCCTATCGGGCAAATAAGACTTACCGTGCCTATTCGCGCCGCATGCGCCGGCTTGTGGATTCCGCGCAAGACGGCATCCTCTGCCTGGACAGCC
>WRKB01000026.1 GCA_009778295.1 Betaproteobacteria bacterium
GGCAATCAGCTTTTCCACCAGCGAATGTTCCGGCGCGATACTTAGAAAAGTTGCACCAAACAGCGTATCTTGACGGGTGGTGAACACGGCGACGGAGTCTGTCCCATCCAGCGGTTTTTCCAGGCCAAAAACGATTTCCGCGCCGATGGACTTGCCAATCCAGTTGTGCTGCATGGAAATGACGCGTTCCGGCCAGCCTTTCCCCAGCACTTCCAGGTCGGCCAGAAGCTCTTCGGCATACTCCGTAATGCGCAGGAACCACTGGGCCAGATCCTTTTGAACCACGGCGCTGTCGCAGCGCCAGCACAATCCCTCGATAACCTGCTCATTGGCGAGCACGGTATGGCAGGAAGGACACCAATTTTGCGGCGCCGTTTTGCGGTAGATGAGGCCCTTTTCATAAAACTTCAGGAAGAATGCCTGTTCCCATCGGTAGTATTCCGGATCGCAGGTCGCAAGCTCACAATCCCAGTCATAGGAATAACCGAGACGTTTCAACTGGCTGCGCATATTGTCAATATTTGAATAGGTCCAGCGGGCCGGATGCACTCTGTTCTTGATGGCGGCGTTTTCCGCGGGCAGCCCGAAGGCGTCCCAGCCCATGGGATGCAACACGTTGTATCCGCGCATGCGCAGAAAACGGGCCAGCACGTCGCCTATCGAATAATTGCGCACATGCCCCATATGGATGTTCCCTGAAGGATAGGGAAACATCTCCAGCAGATAATACTTCGGCTTAAGGCCCTGTTCTCCGGTAGCGAAGCTTTTTGCCTTTTCCCAACGTTTTTGCCATTTTTCTTCTATATTTTCATGGTGATAACGCTCATTCTTCATGACATGCCTGCTGTGTGGCCGGGGCTGCCCCGGCTGCTTTTGCATCGCGTTCCAGAGTTTTAGCCGCTGCATCGAGAACACCGTTGACAAAGGAGTGCGCGCTTACTTCGCCGAACTGTCTGGAAAGCTCCAGTGCTTCGTTGATCGCGACTCGCGGAGGAATGTCCGCCCGGTATTGCAGCTCATAGACGGCAAGGCGCAAAAGCGTCAGCTCGACCCGGCCCATCCTGTCCAGACGCCAGTTACGCGTGAAACGAGCAATAACGGCGTCAAGATCCTGCACGGTATTCCACACGCCCAAAGCCAGCTCCCAGGCGAATCCGGAAGCCGCGGGCGTTTTCTCTGCCGTGGAAGCGCTTTGTTCAAAGCGTTCCCGCAGTTCCCGTTCAGAACACACAGGAGCAAAATCAAGTCCGTACAAGAACTGAAAAGCCAGTTCCCGTTCGCTCCGCCGTGATGCGCCAGTTTTTTTCGTCATTTATGCGATCTGCTCCAACACGCGCACAGTTTCAAGCATGGCCGCAGCCGCCTCTGCACCCTTGTTGCCTGCTTTGCTGCCTGCCCGCTCTATGGCTTGTTCCAGCGTGTCAGTGGTCAGCAGACCGAAGCCGATGGGGATGCCGCTTTCCAGGCAGACCTGGGCAATGCCCTTGATTGCTTCATTCGCAACAAACTCGAAATGCGGGGTGGAACCACGGATCACCGCGCCCACCGCCACAATGCCATCGCAATTTTTTCGTGCCGCCAGACGTTTGCATACTAAAGGCATTTCAAATGCCCCCGGCACGCGCACGAGGTCAATGTTTTTCTCATCGCAACCGTGCCGCGCGAGATAATCCACCGCGCCGCCGATAAGACGCTCCACGATGAAATCATTAAAACGCGCGGCGACTATGGTAACGCGCAGCCCCTTGCCGTCAAGTTTGCCTTCAATACTTTTCATGATTGCTCCAAGGTCCTCTCTCCATTCATTCCCTGCCGGAGGAACACGACAAGGTAAGCAAGTGCCCCAATTTTTCCTTTTTCGCCTTAAGATAGACAGCGTTTTGCGGACAGGCTTCCAATTCGATGGGCACGCGCTCCACAATTTCGATGCCGTAGCCCTCAAGTCCAATGATTTTACGCGGGTTGTTGGTCAAGATGCGCATTTTTCGCACGCCCAAATCCACCAGAATTTGTGCGCCGACGCCGTAGTCGCGCAGATCAGGGGCAAAGCCGAGCTTCTGGTTGGCTTCCACGGTGTCATAGCCCTGATCCTGCAGGGCGTAAGCCTTAATCTTGTTGGCGAGGCCTATGCCGCGGCCTTCCTGGCGCATATAGAGCAGGACCCCGCGGCCTTCTTTTTCAATTTGTGACAGAGCGGCGGTGAGCTGTCCGCCACAGTCGCAACGCAGGGAACCCAACACATCGCCTGTCAGGCACTGGCTGTGAACACGCACCAGTACAGGGGCATCGCTGTCCTTGATCTTGCCCTTGACCAGCGCCAGGTGGACACTGGGGTTATTTTCGTTTTCATAGGCTATAACCGTAAAATCGCCGTAGCGTGTGGGCATTTTGGCTTCCGCCGATCTGCGCACGGAAAGTTGTCCGGCCTGCATGCGAAACCGGATGAGGTCCTTGACCGCCGCTATTTTCAGCCCGTGCTCCCCGGCAAATTCAATCAATTCCGGCAGGCGCGCCATTTCGCCGTCGTCACGCATGATCTCGCAAATGACGCCGGCAGGTTTAAGGCCGGCGAGAGAGGCCAAGTCCACGCTGCCTTCGGTCTGGCCAGCGCGGGTCAGTACGCCGCCACTTTGAGCGCGTATGGGGAAAATATGGCCCGGCGTGACAAGATCGTCGGG
>WRKB01000027.1 GCA_009778295.1 Betaproteobacteria bacterium
GCTACAATCAGCACATCGCGCCGGGTAAGCAACGCATGGGTTGCGGCATGGCGCAACTTGTCAATATTATCGTTGATGGCGGAATCTTTTTCTATATAGGTGTCGGACGAAGGCACATAGGCTTCAGGCTGATAGTAGTCGTAATAACTGACAAAATACTCCACGGCATTGTACGGGAACAAATCACGGAATTCCGCATACAATTGGGCAGCCAAGGTTTTGTTCGGAGCCAACACCAATGCAGGCCGCTGGCAACTCACGATCACCTGCGCCATGGTGAAAGTTTTGCCTGATCCCGTTACGCCGAGCAACACCTGATCACTCACCCCGCTTTCAATGCTTGAGGCAATCTGCTCAATAGCCGCGGGCTGATCCCCTCTGGGCACGTAATCTGTTCGCAATGCGAAAACATTTTCCAAAAGGCTTCACTCCAGACAGGGATTCAAGTATGGTAGAACCGGAGGGAACTCATGGAACACATCATTATTCCGGCCCCACCCGACGCTCCACTGGATCGCATCTATATCATCACACTGACCATGCATACCTTTAAAGGCCGACGGAATGTCGAAGCGCATCTTTTCCGGGCCGAACCCGATCCCGCAGAGCTTGAAAGTTTACGGGACAAAGGTCTGGTAGGCAAGCCTTGCGGCGAATCCGACGCTTGTCAATTGCCTCACGGCACGGAAGACGATGCCCTGCAGACTGCCCTGGAAGCCTTTACTGCTGAAGAAGGCAACCTGTTGCTGGACTACCTGAAGGAACGGTATGCGGATCAAATCTTACGCGTAACGGTCTGTCCGCTCGAACTGCCCATCCCGCTGGGCGTAATACCGCTATCCGCTATTCCCGAAGGAAAGAGCATGGGCTTTATTCGCTTTGACGCAGTACGCGACTATCCCCTCCCCTTTGCCGTGCGCGCTTTTTACGATCTGGATGCGCACGAACCCCTCGTCCCCGAAGGAGAATAATAAAAAATGCCGCGGGAAGAAGCCACGGCACGCATCTCTTGCATTAAAAAAGAGTGCTTAAAAATGGAAAAATAAAGCAGCGCAACAGGCTGAAAAACGCAACTACCAGCGCTATCACCAACAATACAGCGCAACATCCCCCCCGTCTGCGGCTCTCAATATTGACCTTGGTCACCATTTCCCGCTGACGCTGGTCATCCTCGAGCGAAAGCAGCCTGCCGCAATGCGGGCAAAGCCGTGCATCCGGAGACAAAGGATTCCAACAATCCGGGCAATAACGGGGTTCATTCATAACGCAAGGGCCTCGCCAAGTCTGCGCACAAATTCGGCACGAGGGATTTCCACAGCACCGAAACGGCGCATGTGCGGCGTGTTCTGCTGACAGTCAAACAGCACATAGCCCTGTCCACGTAAAGATTCGAGCAAATGCATGAGCGCCGCCTTGGACGCATCGGGAACACGATAGAACATGGACTCACCAAAAAAAGCCCGCCCCAGTGCAACGCCATATATGCCGCCCGCCAATTCCCCTTCCCGCCAAACTTCCACGGAAAGCGCATAGCCTAAACGGTACAGGCGCTCATAGGCTTTGATCATAGCGCGCCCCAACCAAGTGCCGCTCTGTCCCGGCCGTGAAGTCACGGCGCAGCTTTGAATGACAGCCTCAAATGCATGATTGAGGGTACAGTTGAAAAGGCTATGTCGTAAAACACGCTGCAAACTGCGCGGCACATGTACGGCATCCAGAGGGAGGATAGAACGGGGATCGGGCGACCACCAGAGGATGGGGCCATCCTCTTCCGAATACCAGGGGAAAATACCGAGGGAATAGGCAGTCAACAGGCGCCGCGGCGAGAGATCCCCTCCTATACCGACCAGCCCTTCCGGTTCGGCCTCTTCAAGGGGCGGGAACCAGATGCGTTTTTCAGGTATCCGATAAACAGCCATCGTCTTTCATTCGCGCTGCGTTAAAAAATTAAGCAGAGCACGAACGTAACTTTTTTGAGGAAGAGCCGTCAGGGCATCCACTTCGCCTCGTATACAAAGTCCAGTTTCCCATCCCTTACGTCCACAACAACTCCGCCGCCACGCGCAAGTCTGCCGAAAAGCACCTCGCGCGCCAGCACATCTTCAATTTCCGTGCGCATGACCCGTTGCAAGGGGCGCGCTCCCAGTTTCGGGTCATAGCCTTCAACAGCCAGCCAGTCTCTGGCGGCCGGAGTCAAGCTGACGCGCAACTTCTTGTCCTTAAGCCCCTTAGTCATCTGTAACAAAAATTTATCGACGATACGGCCCATAAGTTCCTGCGAAAGCCCCTTGAACGGTACTAATGCATCCAAGCGGTTACGGAATTCCGGATTGAAAATCTGTTCCACAGCCTTGAGCCCGCGTTTGGTAATATCTTCAGGTTGGGTTTCAGCAAAGCCCAGACTTGCGGCATTCATCTCCCGTACCCCGGCATTGGAGGTCATGATCAGAACAACATTGCGAAAATCCGCCTTACGCCCTGTATTGTCGGTCAAAACCGCGTAGTCCATGATCTGCAGCAACACATTGAAGATATCCTCGTGCGCCTTTTCAATCTCATCAAGCAGCACAAGCGCGTGTGGAGTTTTACGCAGAGCCTCGGTAAGTAGGCCGCCCTGTTCAAAACCCACATAGCCGGGAGGCGCGCCGATAAGGCGGGATACCGCATGCTTTTCCATATAT
>WRKB01000028.1 GCA_009778295.1 Betaproteobacteria bacterium
CCACCCCACCGCCACCAAGCCAGCAGACCGCCAATGATCAACAGCGCCACGACAATGCTTGCCAAGCCAATGGGCGAGCGCAAGAATTCCATGATTGTGTCTAGCACGGTTTTGCCTTCGCCGCCCCCGCTCCCCCCATTCACCGGTTCCGATATTTTTCGCAAAAGTTCGCGGCAGTCCCGTCCTGAGTCCGTCTTGCCGGGGCAACAAAAGCCGCCAAGGCCGGGGATGGCTTCCGTCTCCAGAATAACTCGGCGCTCCTTGGCGTATAGGCAAGGATCACTGCCAACCTTATTAATGCAGCGATATCTATTTTCTTTCGGCATACCATTTATCCACTCTGAAGCTGTTTAGGCCTTGCTTTTATCGGCCAGTTTCCGCGCCAATTCCTGGGCGTCTTTTACCGCATGAAACACTCTATTATAGGTCTTATCGCTTTCGTCTTTCCCGGACAGCAGAAAGGCTTCGCCAGCCATTTCCTCAAGACGGGCTCTCAGCACTTTCACATCAACGTCATCCTGGCCAAGCCGCTTTTTCATCTGCTTTTCCAAGTCCATAAAAGCGGTATCCCGGAACTGGCTGAAATAAGCTTTGTACAAAACAACGGTTTCCAGGGGCACGACCCGCCCAAAACGGGCCTCGCTGTTCTGGGCAATACCAAACATCTCGGTGGTTGCCGTCATACCCGAGAGCACCTTGTCGGGGATTCGACCAAAGCCGTCTTTTTCTCCGAAAATGACCTCTTTATCCGGCTGCTCTGGCAAGGCCATCAAACCCAGGGCCGTGGCCAAGAGGGCCATGGGGAAACCTTCTTCCCGTATTTCCGCGATGTCTTGCTGCATCAGGTTCGGCAATTTGTTGATTTGATGGTTTTCTGTGTGGGTCTGAAAGTAGGCGCGTTTGGCGGCAAGAGCGTCGCTGCTGCGCATGCGGGCGTCGTACTTGGTCCGCAAGCCCTGGACAACGCTGGCGCAACGGGCCGGGAAAAAGTACGAGACGGAAATACATACCAATTCGTTGGGCTGGACATCCGGCGGGTCCGGGCAGACTTCCAGCGGCATAACCTGAACGCGGCCCCCGCCATCGCCTCCGATGCCGGCAAGTACCTTCGTCAATTCCTCGCTGAATTTTGGCGACAGCGCCGACACCGCCGGGCATTGCGGTAAAAAGACAAACCGCCGCAAAATCGGACCCCTGGCACCCTCTATCGTAAATGTCTGGCTGCCCTCGAAGGCCAGCATCGGCGCCGATTTCTTGACCAATTCCCTAAGCTCGTTGGCCAGCTTGCCCTCGACATTGTCGCCGTACTTTTTGTAGAGTTTATGGATAATATTCTGCCCCCAAAGCGGATTGTCTCTGTAATTGTCTGTGCCCTGGGTTTCCTGAAGCAGAGTTTCGTGCTCCGCCTTGGCGCGCTCTTCGGCAATCCGCCGCAATTCTTCGACTAACTGACCGCCAGCCTTTTTGTCGGCGGGAGACATTTTGTTCACATAAGCGCTAAAGGTCTTGTCGTCGCCACGCACAAGCTTCAGGGCGGTCATGATCTCGTTAATGCTGCGTTTCTGAATCGTTATATCCCGTTCGAAACGGTCACGAATCGTCTGATTGACGACGGCGGCATCGACCAGATACTTGACCTGTTCCTGCTGTTGCTTGGCCTCGGCAACCTCCCCCTCTTTGATCAGAGCCTCGGCCGCTTCCGCGAAATTGTCGGTAATCGTGCCGATACCGGTGTCGAATTCGGTAATCTTGTTCTCAAGAGCCCTAAGCGCCACGCACAGTTTGCCGCAGAAAGCAACGCCGTACTGGGCCGCCTTTTCTGATGTCCGCCAGTAGTAAGAGTCGATGGTGGCGTTTTGATACTGGGTGAAGAGGTCGCGGTGCTTGCTTTCGCCAAACAATTTGCCGACTTGGGCATAAGCGGCGGCAATGGCCTTCCGTTTTTTATCCTGTTCCTCGTATTTGCCCGGGGCCTCGGCCAACACCTGGCCAAAGTGGCTCTTGTCCTCTTCAACGCGGTCGATCAGGGAACTGACAATGCCGGGTAAATGCCAGAGCGGCGGGCTGTCATCGCTGGTCAAAACCTCGCAGTAGCCAAGCAGCTCTTCTTCGACGCTGCGGCGGCGCTCGTCAACGCGCAGGTTCAACTCATTCGGCGAGGATTTGGCCTTGAAATAGGCATCCACGCCCTGCCCGCGAAAGCCTTTTCTCCAGATCATGTCGGCCATTAAATCGAATTCGCTGATCCATTTGCTGCGTCCAGCGTAAGTTTTGCCTTGCTCGGCAATGATGTCAGCGGCTTCGGCTTTGAGGGTATCAAACCATTCGCCATGATAGTTTCTGGGCTGGCGCTTGCCGGCGATCTGTTCTTCGGTATCGAGCCACAGATGCTCCTTCGTCAACTTCCATAGACTTCGTTGCTTTTGTATGAATTCCGGCACGGCGAATTGCCGTTGCGTCTCCTGGTAGTGATCGCCGACCCAATTGCCATAACGTAGAGCCAGCATGTATTGCCGGGCAAAAGAATAGGAAAGCTTCTCGCGGATTTCCCGTTCCGGAATCGCCCAGCGCTGGACGCCATACGAGGCAAAGTTGGTGGCGCGACCGCTGCCCCGCGCGTCTTCCGGTTTGTCGTTGAGATCCTCGCTGGTTAGGGCCTTGCGTAAATTCTCCGGCAAGGCGCCGG
>WRKB01000029.1 GCA_009778295.1 Betaproteobacteria bacterium
TTGGCTGGTCCTTGGCGGGTGCGGCAGTGCGGTTATATCGGCGGCTTTTCCGAATGTCGGTATCGGGCTGCTTGGCGTCTCCCTGGCATTCGGCCTGACAGTGCTGACCATGGCCTTTGCCATTGGCCATATATCCGGCTGCCATCTCAATCCGGCTGTTTCGATAGGACTGTGGGCCGGAGGCCGGTTTCCGGCAAAAGAACTGTTGCCGTACATGATCGCGCAAGTTCTGGGAGGGATCACGGCCGGAGCCGTTTTGTACCTCATCGCCAGCGGCAATCCGGAGTTCAAGATTGCGTCGGGTTTCGCCGCAAACGGCTATGGCGCTCACTCTCCTGGCGGCTACAACATGATGGCCGCGTTGATCACCGAAATAGTCATGACCATGATGTTTCTGCTGGTCATTCTCGGCTCCACCGACCAGCGTGCGCCGCAAGGTTTCGCGCCGATTGCGATCGGGCTGTGCCTGACGCTCATTCACCTGATCAGCATTCCGGTAACGAATACATCCGTGAATCCCGCGCGCAGTACGGGCGTGGCAGTGTTCGCGGGCGATTGGGCCGTCGCGCAGCTTTGGCTGTTCTGGGTGGCACCGATTATCGGCGCTGTGGTCGGCGCGGCCATATATCGCAGCATCGGTGGTGAACGGAAGTAACAGCCAGGACGAAGATCGAATGGATGCGCGGGGACAACCTGCGCATCCTTAGCGAAATAACCCGTCAACCGGGCCTTCCGTTCAACGGGAGGCAGCCCCGCACCCTTATTGTAGTACGTTGAGGATGGCTCCATGCATACCGTTACGGCAAAGACAACGCGGCTATTGGAACTTCTGGGGCACGAGGAAGGCCCCTTTGGCGTGTGCTACAGCGACATCAAGCCCGAAGGCGGCTTTGGCCCCAAGCCCGGCGAGATCTTCAGCCGTGAACGGGAAACTGCCGGGCAGATTGACTGGGGAAAAGCGTTCAGCAATTTTTCCTGTCTGATGGGCAACCTCTGGCTGGCCCGCAAAAAACGCACGGCCGCATGGATCAGCCACGAGGAATGCGGCTGTATGGGCGGCGGCTTTTACTCGGGCCTGTACAGCCCCTACCTGGAAATGAACGTGTTCTATGTTTCCACCGGCGTGCCCGGTACCCCCATGGAAGGGGAGCATTACCTGCCCACGCCCGAAAGCATGCATGCCTTCATGCAGGATACGGCCCCGCCCGCCGCGCCGGGCAAGTATTGCGTCATCAAGCCCCTGGAACAGTTCGCTCCGAGCGAAAGTCCGCTGGTGGTCACCTTTTTTGCCCGGCCCGAAGTGCTGAACGGCCTGCACTCCCTGGCCTGCTTTGCCGCCGGGAGTCACTTGGCCGTGGTTTCGCCCTTCAGCGCGGCCTGCGGCAGCATCGTTGCCTGGCCCCTGGTTTACCAGCAGCGGGGCGAAGAACGCGCTGTGCTCGGCGGGTTTGACCTCTCAGCCCGCAAGTTCCTGAAACCCGACGAGATGATTTTTTCCGCCCCGCTGCCGCTGTATAACAAAATGCTTGCGGCCATGGACAACTCGGCCCTGACCCGTCATACCTGGGAAGGCGTGCGCAAAAAGGTGCACAGAAGCAGGCGCGTCTGGGGTGAAGCGCTGAACGAGGGCGAGACTCCAGGTTAAATCAAGCGCATGAACAGCAATCAATTGCCCACGGAGGCCGAATCAGAAACAACGTCCGTTCAGGATGCAGTGAACGGAACAGGCGGTGCTCCCCTGCCGTGGTGGAAAAACTGGAAGTTCATGCTTCCGGTTTGGGGTATCATTGCCGCATTCGTCTGGCTAGGCATCCACTTCGGTATTGACAAACACATCATCGCCAGCGCCGTCTTCCTTATCGGCCTGCTTTCCAATGCGTTTGCCTGGATGCTCGGCATCCTGGCCGTGATTCCCTTCATCGGGCCGCTTCTCGTCAAGGCGCTTTCCCTGGGTTTCATCTGGCTGCTGAACGCGGTCGGGTACTTGGTCTCCTTTGTCGCCATCCGGCGGGGATATTCAAAAGACGTGCTCACCTACCGCGGCGTGACCGTCGCGCTCATTGTGGGCATTGTCATCGGGTATATCATCGGCAAGCTGGTCTGACCCGAGGCGCGGATATCCGGAGCGCGGCGTGATAGCGGCCGGAACTATCGGCGCTTCTTCTTGTGGGGTTTCTTCGGGGCCTTGTGCTTGGTGCGCCCTGTCTTTTTCTTTCCTTGCTTGTTGGATTTTCGTTCCGGCTGCTCCAATTCTTGCCGATGGAACCCGGCAAACCATGCAATGTAGGCATGAACATCGGCGGGCATCCGTGCAGTGACCCAGGGGCGCAAGCGCTCCATGGCTGTTTCTGGATTCTTGCCATTGGCATCCTCGATATCCTTCCAGGCAATGAAGCCGCTGTAAATGATACCCGCATCATGGGCCCGGCGCAGAATTTCCATTGACTCGCCAGGATGCAGGTCGCAAAGAGTGGCTGCCAGATTGCCCCAATAGCAGGAGTCGCTTTCGGCCTCTTCGCCGGTGAACAGTCCCTGGAAAAAGTGGACTACCTCCTGCCGGAGGGCGGGTTGAAAGGCCACCGCATAGGACAGGGCCTCCATCGCAGCGCAGCGCACGTATTGATCTATCGTCCGGTTGGCGATCAACTCCTTGATCGCCTCCATCGAGCCGCCACAGGTCCGGTACAGGAT
>WRKB01000030.1 GCA_009778295.1 Betaproteobacteria bacterium
CTACGACTTGAAAAAAGGGTCAAACCCGTCCTTGAGGTCGTGGGCGCCTGCCCAAAATGCAAGGGCGATCTGGTTGTGAAAAAGGCGCGTACCGGCAGCCGCTTCATCGCCTGCTCCAACTATCCCGCGTGTGAGTACGCCGCGCCTTTTAGTACCGGTGTGCCCTGTCCCCGTGAAGGCTGCGACGGTGAACTGGTGGAAAAAAGTTCCAAAAAAGGGAAAATTTTCTATTCCTGCAACCGCTATCCCGCGTGCGATTTCGCCCTCTGGGACTGGCCCGTGCGGGGAATCTGCCCTCTCTGCGCTTCGCCTGTCCTGGTGGAAAAAAATACCAAAGCCAGAGGCAAACATGTGGCCTGCCCGAACAAGGGGTGCCGTTTTGTGCTCAAGGACGAGGAAGACGAAAAGGAGCCGTCATGAATACCTTACAGTATCTTCTGTGCCTTGTGGCTGTTCTGCTTTTTGCCGTGCCGGCGGCTGGAGCCGTGAGTTCCGCGCCGCGTCAGAAGGCGGGCAAAGCCGTCCCAGTGGGAGATTTTTCTGTTGTTCCGCTCTTGGACGGGATACACAGCTTCGCCCTCGACCTTTTTAAAGGAGCTGACGAAGCGACCATGCTGAAAATAGCCGGCACACAAACCATACCCGGTTCGTTCAATGTATTTTTGATCAAACACGGCAAGGAGCGCTTTCTGGTCGATACCGGCAACGGCACTCTGCGTCCTGAAAGAAACGGCCAACTGCCCCTGTGCCTGAAAGACGCCAAAACCGCCCCGGAGGAGATCAGCAAGATTTTGATCACCCATCTGCATGGCGATCATATCGGAGGACTGGTCAAGGACGGTAAACCCGCCTTTCCCGGGGCAAAAGTCTATGTAGCCAGAACCGAATATGACTACTGGACGAGCGACGAGGCTATGCGCCAGGCCCCGGAAAGCAGACGCGGAGGCTTCGCGCCTGCCCGGGAGGCGCTGCGCGTGCTGGAGCAGAATAAACTTTTGGTCCTGTTTACGCCGGGCGATGTGCTTTTCCCTGACATCACCAGTATAGCGCTTCCCGGCCATACGCCGGGGCATACGGGCTTCATGCTTACGTCCAAAGGCAAAAGGCTGTTCTTTATCGGCGACCTGCTGCACGGCGCGGCCTTACAGATGCCCCGCCCGGACATCACGCTCGGTTTTGACGTCGATCAGCCTTTGGCCAGGGAAACACGCCTGCGCATGTTCAAGCAGCTCGCGGAGGACAAAACGCCCGTTGCGGGCGCGCATCTGCCCTTCCCCGGCATAGGAATTGTGCGGCCCGACGGCAACGGCTACAAGCTGGAAAAGTTGCAATAAGCGCGCGTGAAGATGGGTGTTGTCATACTCAATGCATCGTTCAGCAGGAGTGGACGATACGTTTCCATCTACACCAGCCGCGCCACGTTATCCAGGCGCTCGCCCGGCAGAAGCGCCACCGGCGGAATATCGATCAGCGTGTAACAGCCCGGAGCCATGCGGGTGGCGGCCCGCGCCGCAGCGACGAGCACCTGCCCCGTCAGGGCCGGATTATTGATGCGCATGTCAAAGCGCAGTTGCTGATTGGAGCTGAAACCCGAAGCGCCCGTGCGCTCCATGAGCACGCCGTGGGAATCGTCCGCAACGGCTTGCAGTGTCTCCTTTGAATCGACAAAGCGGATCTCCAGCGGATCCGAGTTGAAATAAGGGTCTGCGGCGATGTCTCTGCGGATTGCGTCCTGTGTGGCGTCCGGCGCCGACAACACATAGACCAGGCGCGAATGCCGTCCGCCACCCGTGGGAATGGTGATGGACACGGCATCGGCAACGCCGGCCACAGCACGCGCCGCCACGGAATGCCCCATGGAACGACCGCGGCCGAAATTGGTGAAGGTTGTGCCCGTGGGAGCCATGGCCTCAAAAAGCGCGCGCAGTACGGAGTCCGTACCCGGATCCCAGCCTGCGGCCGTCACGGCCGCCTTGCCCGACGCCTTCGCCGCCGCATCAAGTTTTCCTATAAGTGAGGAAATTTCCGAGTGAATATCGAAACTGTCCACCGTATGCAATCCGGCGGCAAGGTAGCGCGCGGCATCCTCCGGAACCTTGCGCGAAGGGCCGCAAACAAAAACCACGGCGGGTTTTCCCACTTTGCCGATCAAGTTGTCCAGATCGGAAAAATCCGGCACACCCCGTAATTCATGCATTCGCGCGCCTAGACTGACGGTTCGGCGCAACACGCCGATGCACTGCATATCCGGGCTTGCCTCCAGAGCCTGGAGAACATTTTTGCCTACATTGCCAAAGCCGTGAATCATGACAGGGAGTTTCGGCATTTTCGCGTTATCCTTGCTGTATGGTTGTGCGGAAAAACATACGTGTAATTTGTAGCCTGTCAATATCCATAAAAATCCGGCCAGACGGCAAGAAGTTTTCTGAGCGCTTTGCCCCTGTGGCTGCGCGCGTTTTTTTCTTCTTTGCTGAGTTCGGCCGCAGTGCGCCCCATCTCCGGATCAAAAAACAGCGGGTCGTACCCAAAGCCGTTTGCACCCTTAGGAGCGCGCAGAACGTATCCTTCCCAAGCAGCGCGCAGGAGGATGTGACTTTCATCCGGCTTGCAGGCGCTCATGGCGCAAACGAAACGGGCTGTGCGTTTTTCATCGGGCACGGCGGCAAGTTCGTGCAGTAAGACCAGGTTATTGCGTTCGTCCCGGTT
>WRKB01000031.1 GCA_009778295.1 Betaproteobacteria bacterium
CTTCCACACTCTGTTCACGGGTCAGGGACTTGTCGGATGACAAGCGCAGAGCCACGGTTTCAGCCCGCGCGTAGTTGCCGCCGCTATAGGCTTGCCTTGCTTCATCCAAAGGACTTGCCGTCACAACCGGCGGCAGATCGCTCTCGGCCAGCCGTTTTTTGTCAAGACAGCCGGAAATGACAAGAGGCAGCAAAAGCAGGCCACAGAGGGCCAAGCGCAGGGCGCGGGACTGAAAAGCGGAGATATGTTGCTGTTTTTTCATGGTATGGTGGAGGTAAAATGTGGGCTGCGGGCCGCAGGCGCGGTAACAGACAGTCGGTATCGGTTTCCGGGTACGTTAGCCCGCTTTGGCCTGTAATGCAACGGCCTTCTGAAACGTCACGCCTGCCTCTGCCGTAACGCTCCGCGCGGAAGAAGGGCGAAGGCAGGTGGAAGGGACTTTACTCCCGGATGGTATTCCCGCCCTTTTGGGAATACTTAAGGAGAGCGGGCGTATGGAAAACCCCATCGTTGAAGTAATATGCTGATTTAACCAAAGATAGCCAAGGCAAAGGTCATTACCTTGCCTGTGGTCGGGTGTTCGTATACGATGCTTACTAATCCAAGATTTATTGTAGACGGCCAACAAAGATTAGGCATCTCTCTGATAGTCACTATGTAACAAAAAGGATTACCATATGGACCTGCCAGTTGAAAATAAACTTAAGCTCATGAAAGAGCAGCACAAATTTACTATGATAGAAAAGACAAACGAATTCTCCATGGCCTACGCAAAGTTGAGCTTAAATGCCTGCCTTTTGTTAAATGGCGCAGCTGCCACCGCTTTACTCTCGACAAAAGACGTTAAACTTTATTGGGCAGCCGCGATATTAGGGCTTGGTGCTTTGGCTGGTGTATTAGCTCTTGGCGTTGCCTACTGGTATACAATGGCCTTGCTGGAGTCATGGCGGCATACCTCTGAAGAGCCAGATAAGCCATATATACCTGTGTTCTGGCCTTGCAAAGGAAGAATACTTATTACCTACGAGCAGCTTGAAAAGTACAGATGGGTACCAATAGCTTTTTTTATTGTATCTCTGTTTCTTTTTCTCATTGGCCTTGGAGTGGCAGTAAGATACGTTTAGCCATCAGGTGATTAAGCGTAGTCGCTGAGCAAAGCAATTTAGACAACGTTCAAGTCCTATGCAAAGCTTATCACAGCAAAACTATTCAGTATGAACTTAGAATCACCGCCAGAAGATGAATATAAAGAGTCTGGTGTCTAAATAATTCCTTTTGTGTATAGTATGGTATCGCTAAGGATTCTTTTTGAGCCTGATTGGTGCCTTTGTGGCAAGGAGTAACCGAATGAATGTACAAATCGAAAAAACGATACATGATATTAACCTTTCCATGTCCATGGAAAACATGCCGCTTACAGACCAGGATAAAAACCGTCTTCGCGATTGCCTGACAGGCAAGGCCAATATACATGAAGTATTGCGCCAAACCATCAAACGTCACACACGGGCGAACGATGGCAACGCAAAATTATGAATATTCCCATGATGGGCAGGATAGTTATTGCTACCCAGGCACTTCCGTCTTTCGGAACAAACAAGGCATCCGCGATTCTGAAGCCCTGCTTTTGGCGGAACGCGAAATCACCAGTCTCAAACTCCTTATGCTTCGAGTAAAGCCCTCGCGGGGGCACTATGGCTTTCCCCATCTTTGTGCCATCCATAGGTTTATTTTTGGTGACATATATGATTGGGCCGGTTCCATCCGGCGTGGAGAATTTATGGCAAAAGGCGCTTCCATCTTCTGCCTTGGGCGGCACATTCCGGAAAATGCCAAGAGAATTTTTTCCGCCTTGGCAGAAGAAAACAAATTACGCGGCTTGGACAAGGAAAAATTCGTTCAACGTTTAACTCGCTATATGGGCGAGGTAAATGCCCTGCACCCTTTCCGTGATGGAAATGGTCGTGCTGCGCGAGAATATTTCAGGCAGCTATCAAAAAGCGCCGGGTATGATCTTGATTTTGGCGGTATAACTGCGAATGAACTACTTGCCGCTGATATCGCCGCCTTTAAAGGCGATGATGCGCCGCTTGCGGCGATACTGGAAAAGTCTGTAACGAAGATGTTATAGTTTCAAGATTATAATACCCTGTCGTATGGAACATTTGAGCTTGACGCTCAACTGTTCCACCCGCGTGAGGTACGCATGTCCATTCTGTTGACTCTACTTTCCCTGGCCGCTCTCGTTTTTCTGGTCATAGGCTGTTGCGGCAGCGCTCTCTACTGGTATGAAACCATGAACAGCCCGGAAGAGCGTATTCCCGCGCCAAAGCCGGGCTTTTTTTCCTGCCTGTCCCACTATTGCGCCACCCTGACCAGTTACGCCTTATGTGTCGCTTTGGCCGTTGTCGGCCTTTTCCTGCACCGCAAACCCGCGTTGAAAGACGGACCGGCCGGTTCCGGCGCGGACGCGTTTCCTCCGCTCATCTTGATCCACGGCATCTACAACAACGCCGGGGCCTGGCTGTATATGGCCAGAGCCCTGGACAAAGCCGGATACAATGTCAGCACCTATGCCTATTTCAGCTTTTTCGTATCCTTGGACAGGATCCTGCATGGCCTGGACGAGCATGTGGCCACGGTGCAACGGCTGACCGGCCAAAAACCGGTTCTGATCGGTCACAGCATGGGGGGGCTGTTATCTCGAAAGTGGCTGG
>WRKB01000032.1 GCA_009778295.1 Betaproteobacteria bacterium
TCCGCTATTTTCCAGCGAATAAGGAATCTTTTCTCCCTGGAGCATCGTTACCACACGGCTGGCGTCCTCCGGGGTCAGATTTGTGAATAAAACTTTATATTCCGGCTTGTTGATCCAAAGCACGACCGCCAGAAATACCGCAAGGGTGACTACGGCCACGCCGGCGATTATGAGGCGCTGGTTGAAACTGTACTTCCCCCAGAGTCCTTTCGCCTTTTCCACGTATTCCTTATAATCTATAACCATACGTTTCTCCACACAGCGTGCTCCGAGTATTCCGCGCGACGCTTAGGCTATCGCTGCGCATCGGAAGCCCAAAAATTTTCAGAATTGCATTTTGCTGAGTTCGCGATACGCGTCCAAAACTTTATTACGCACGGCAGAAGTAAGATTCATGGCCAGACCGGCCTTTTGCAGACTGATCATCAGTTCGTGCACATTCTGATTTTCCCCGGAGGCGAATGCCTCGACAGCGCTGCTTTTTGCTGTTTGCAAGTCGTTCACCTTTTGCAGCGAACTTTCAAAGGTGCCGGCAAAAGATTTTTCAATCCGCTCCGCCTGGGGCGGTATCTGCGCGGCCTGGCGGACAGCCCTTTCTTTCTGGACAAAACCTTGCAGCGCGTCATTGTACGCTTTCAGTCCGACAGCCTGTATGCTCATCTTCCATCCCCCTGTGCGTTGCAATCATCAGCGACCGATTTCCAGCGCCTTGGTATACATGCCCTTCACAGTGTCGATCGTGGTCGAATTCGCTTCGTAGTTGCGCTGGGCCGTCATAAGATTGGCCATTTCCTCCACCACGTTGATGTCCGGATACATCACATAACCCTCGGTATCCGCATCCGGATGGCCCGGCTCATACACGCGCTTGAGCGGCCTGCGATCCTGCGCGATGCCCATGACCCGCACGCCTTTTACTTCACGATCCAACGCGGAATTCATGGCTTTGGAAAAGGGATCATCCACATCGGTGGCCGCCATGACCGCGGCCTTGCGGCGGTACGGGCCGCCCATGACCGTGCGCGTGGTCTTCGCGTTGGCCAGGTTCATGGAAATAACATTGATGTTGGTGCGTTCCGCAGAAAGCCCGGAGGCGCCTATATCAAGAGCTGTCATGAAATCCATCAGCGGCTCCCTTCGGTGATAATGTTCTTGATACTGTCAAAATTCGCTTTGACAACCTGGGTAAGAGCATTGTAATGCAACGAATTTTTTGCCATTTTTGTCACTTCTTTATCGAGATTTACCCTGTCTTCGCCGTGGATGATACGTGGTTTGAAGGCCTTTTCCCATTCAGGGCCAAACCCTTCCGGATCAAAGACTGCGGGAATATGCTGCTTGTCGGTGCGGCTGACGCGCCCGGTCATATCGAGTCCCAGCGCGGCCTGAAGCTCCTTTTCGAAAGTCAGTTCACGAGGTTTGTAGCCGGGGGTATGCACGTTGGCCATATTGCCCATGATCACGTTCTGGCGCTTAAGCTCCATGCTCATGACCTTGCCGACCAGTTTTACTTCATTGCTGAAAAGTTCTTTCATGCTCATCCTCCTGGCGCATGCCTGTGCGCCTGCCACTGATTAGCAAAGGCCGTTCCAGACAATACATATTTTTTAATGACGCATGGTTATGCACTTTCTTGCGTGTGCCATGCGGCTGACAGTCGCCTTTTTGACAGGCGGATTGCCGGAAAACAAAAACCTTCACCAAGACCCCTTTCATACCATCAGCCTCAGTTGATGTATGACCATCGCTGAAAAAAAGCTTTGATGAAAAAATATCATAAAAAATATAAAAAAGGCTTGACCTCACTCTAGACCAGATTTAAGGTGCGGACGAAAATGGTGAATGCGTGTAAAATTGTAAATTATGTATAACATATTAAAATATAAAAAATAATTGTTTCAGCTCAACTTTCCCCATACACGCAAGGCCCGCGGGAAAGTATGAAAACACTAGGCAACAGTATACTATCCCCCCGACATCAAAGGACGCATATCAAAAAATACTATAAGAAACGCACCCCCCTCCCTCAAGCTGCTTTGAGGTTCAGGAGGCAGGGCAGCGTAATGAAATCTGTAACCTGTAACGTAACGCAAGGAATGCCTACATGGCTACCAATATCCTCCTGGGACCTCCTGGCGCGGGTCAACGCATCATTAATCCGGCAGGCCCCGCCGCGAAACTGGAATTCGCCTTTGATCAGAACGACGCCCTCCTCAGCAAGGACGGGCAGAACTTGGTCGTTACCTTTCATGACGGCGGCGAGCTGATTCTGCAAGGCTTTGTCGAAAGCGTACCCTGATCCGGCCGCCCCAAAGCACAGGCTCCCCCAAAGACACAGGCATGTCGCGCTTTCCGTTCCGCACGCTTTCCCTATATCTTCGCACCTTCCTCGGCTGCGCTGATCTGCCCTGTCCCGTTCCCGGTTCCGGGAAGAGAACACCTTCCAAAAAGAGAAAAAACGGATGAAACAGACACGCTACACGGCGGAACAAATTCTTGCCAAACTCCGCGAGGTGGAGCGGCATGTGCTTAACGACGGGAGCGTCGATGATGCCTGCCGCAGGGTAGAAATCTCAAGAGCGACCTATTACCGCTGGCGCAAGGGATACGGCGGCCTGGATACCGAACGGCTCGACCATGTCAGAAGGCTGGAGCAGGAAAACAACCGCCTCAGACGCAGTCTTGCCGAGTTACACCTGGAGAAGGCCCTCCTGGAAC
>WRKB01000033.1 GCA_009778295.1 Betaproteobacteria bacterium
AATAAACGTGGGCCGTCCGATGTAAGCGGTGAATAGGAGGGTACATACAAAATCTGCGGCTGAAGTGGGATAATTACCTCAAAAGCACCGGACGTCAAATGTGACGCAATGCGCTAGGATTCTTAAGATTCTTAAGAATGATCGCCACTGTGATATAACAGCCTGACAGGTGCTGAAGGAGGCAAGCCAAGTGAAAGTACAGACGACAAACAAGATTCTGCAGATTCAAGCATGGGCCGCCCAAGTGGTCGCATTCAAACAGAGCGGCAAGACGGTGAGGCAGTGGTGCCAGGAGAACGGGGTGGCGAGGAAGAGCTTTTACTACCACCGCAAGAGGGTTCAAGAAGAAATCCTGGACGCAATCGACACGGGAAATGCCATCCAGATGACTGAGGGAGACCTTGGCCTACTGCCGATGCAAATGGCGCAGCAGTCGGCGGTCCCCTCGGGGAGCGTTTCTTACCCAGCACAGGAGAGACCGGTATTCACAGCGCTGCCACTGCCGCAAACAAAAATTGCGTCAGTGACCGTGCGGTCGGGCGAGTACGCCGTGGACATTCAAAACGGCGCCGACTACACGCTGATCGAGCAGGTGCTGCGAGTGGTGGCGAAGCTATGACGACGGCAGACAGAAGCAGGAAGGATTCGTATCCAGAGCAAAGCAGCATACTGAATGAGATCAGCGCGGATCACATAATGATCGCGTGCGGCTATACCGACATGAGGCGCTCCATCGACGGCTTGGCTTCGCTTGTGCAACAGGCGTTCAAGTTGGAGCCGTGTTCGCGGAACCTGTTCCTGTTTTGCGGCAGGCGCAGCGACAGGATCAAAGGGCTTCTTTGGGAAGGCGACGGGTTCCTCTTGCTCTACAAGCGATTGGAATGCGGACGCTTCCAGTGGCCCAGGCGGGAGTCTGAAGCGCGCCAGATCACAGAGCGTCAGCTCCGTTGGTTGCTGGAAGGGCTGAGCATAGACCAGCCAAAAGCACTGACGGCGATGGCGCCGAAGCGAGTGGTCTAGGCAGAAGAAACCGTTAAAAACAAAGGGTTTTTTCGCATTTTTCTCTTGTTAAAAAGTGCGAAATATGGTACAATTTATACATGAAAAATGAAGTTACGATGGACAGCTTAATCATCGAAAACGCCGTATTGAGGGCCGAGCTTTCTGAGGTAAAAGGGAAGCTTGCCTATTTTATGGAGCTGCTATCCAGCAGCCGGAGGAAGCAATTTGGGGTTTCCTCGGAGAAGAGCATTTATGACGGCATATTTGCTCAGCCCGAGCTTTTTCCCAACAATCAGACCGAAGTCCACGTATTCGGCTCCGAAGCTGCAGACGAAGCGCCGCCAGCCCCCAAAAACAAGCCAATAAAAAAGGGAGAGATGAATACAAGGTTGTCGGCGGGTCTGCCTATCGAGACCGTTGAATGTGTATTGCCGGACGATGAGCAGGGCTGCCCCCAATGCGGGGAACAAATGCACGTGATCGGGAAAGAAATTGTCCGCAGGGAATTGAAATTCACCCCTGCCGAAGCCACCATTATTGAATATGTACGCTATACTTATGGGTGCAGGCCATGCGAGAGGGCAGAAACCGAAGCCCAACTGGTCAAAGCGCCGATGCCGCCCCAACTGATCAAAGGCTCCATGTGTGCGCCGGAAACGGTCGCCCACATCGCCGCCGAGAAGTGCGTGATGGGGGCGCCGCTTTACCGCCAGGAGCAGGACTGGAGGCGCAAAGGGATCCCCATTACGAGGCAGACGATGGCGAGCTGGCTGATCCGGTGCAGCGAGGACTACCTGGAACCGATTTACGAAGAGCTGCACCGGCGTATGCTACTCGGGGACCTGCTACACAGCGACGACACAATATTCCAGGTCTTACGCGAGCCGGGCAAGCCGGCACAAAGCGAAAGCAGGATGTGGCTGTATCGGACAAGCTGCGATGTGGAGCATCCGATCGTCCTTTATGACTACCAGCCGGACAGAAGCAAGGAACGGCCCAGAGAGTTCCTTGCCGGGTTCAGCGGCTACCTTTTGACAGACGGATACACCGCATACCATACCCTGCCTGAAAATATTGTTGTGGTCGGATGCCTCGCACATGTCCGCTCAAAGTTCACGGATGCGTTGAAGTGCTTGAAGGAAGCAGAGCGGCCGGGCTCCCTCGCCCTTGAAGGTAAAAAATACTGCGACCACCTATTTGATCTTGAGCGCGATATCAAGGATGAGCCCTTTAGCGAACGGTTCAAGCTCCGAAACGAGAAGGCGTCGCCCATTCTTAACGAGTTCCGTATATGGCTAGACGCGGTAAGCCCGCACATATCATCGAAGAGCAAGCTTGGGACGGCGGTTGGCTATGCGATGAACCAATGGAAATACGTAATCCGCTACCTACTGGATGGTCGCATAGAATGCTCCAACAATCGCGGGGAACGCAGCATTAAGCCGTTTGTCATCAACCGGAAAAACTTCTTGTTTGCCGATAGCGTCGCCGGGGCGCGTGCGGCTGCGGTGCTACACTCCATGACGGAGACGGCGAAAGAATCCAGTCTTGACCCTTATGAATACCTATCCTATGTATTTCGCAATGCTCGTGCCAGCAATATCCGTGGAGATGCCGATTTGCTAGAGAAACTCCTGCCGGAAAATGCCCCGCAGTCATGCCGCGCTCGGCTTGATGCCCGGAAATAACCGGTACCTTTGTATCCACCGCTTACATCAAATTCACCCAAATCCTGACCATCG
>WRKB01000034.1 GCA_009778295.1 Betaproteobacteria bacterium
ACGGAGCCTGTCGCCGACCTGGGGCCGAATGCGCAGATGTCACAGGCTGTCTTCAACGCGCAGCCGGGCGTCTGGATTGATAAAGCCTTTAGCGTGGAACAGGGCGCCGCCCTCTTGCGCCTGGACAACTGCCTCGCTCCGCAGGAAGAGAGCTGGAAAAGCGTTGCCGAGCCTTTTATGGATTCCCTGAACAAATCCCGCAAAGAAGAAAGCTTCCAAAATTTTGTGAATTTGCTGGCTTTAAAAGCAAAAATTGAACGCAAGCAGGTGAACTTTCGAGAATGAAGCATCCCGCCGCAGACGGTACGCAGGAGGCGCGGCATGCCCCCAATGCCCAAGAACACTACCCTCGTTGAACACTTTCTGGCTACTCTCGCCAAGGGTGATTTCTGCTGCATACTCGTCGTTGCCGACCCGGATGCCATGGCTTCCGCCTTTGCCGTCAGGCGCCTGATCGCCCGCCGCGTTGCCGGGGTGACCATAGCGGCTGTCAACGAAATTACCCGGCCCGACAACCTCGCCATGATCCGCTACCTGCGTATCCCTATTGTGTGCTGGAAAGAAGAAATGTACCCCGCTTTCCACAAATTTATTCTCGTCGACGGGCAGCCCCACCACAGCCCGGCTTTTCGCGACATCCCCTTTGCGGCGGTTATCGACCATCATCCGCTTGTTCCAGAACATCCCGTACACGCCACGCATGTCGATATCCGCCCGATCTTCGGAGCCACGTCCACCATCCTCACGCGCTATCTTCAGGTTTCGCGCATCCGCCCCAGCAATCATCTGGCCACGGCGCTGCAATATGGCATCTTTACAGACACTGCGGCCTTCGCGCGCTCCGGAGACGAGGCGGATCTGCGCGCGTTTCAATTTTTGCGCAAGTATTCCGACCATAGTCTGCTCCGGCGCATTCTGCGCAGCGAATATCTCATCCAATGGCTGCCCCTGTTCAGCCGGGCTTTTTCTTCCCTCAGACCCTGCGGCACAGGCTATTACGCCTATGTGAACAACGTCTCCAATACGGACATTCTCGTGGGCATAGCCGACTTCTTCACGCGCATCCACGGCCTCAAGTGGGTGGCGGTGTGCGGCAGGCACGAAGATACGGTCGTTGTTATTTTCAGGGGAGACGGCACGCGCAACATCGGGCGCTTTGCCGCCGAACGCTTTCAGACGCTGGGTTCCGCAGGCGGACACCGCACGCTTGCCAGGGCCGAGTTCTCTCTCAGCCATATTCCCGAAGGAGTCAAAATACAGGCGTTTGTCTTAAAACGCCTGCTTTCCGGGGAAAGAATAAAAAATGCTTGACAGGAACAGGTCAGCAGCCTATTCTCAAAAAAGTTAAAGGAGTCAGGTGTGATGAATACTTTTTCCGCAGGCTTTTCCGTTCGCGCCGGCAGCTATTGGTACTTTTACGGCTTTATCCAAGCCTGCGGATGGGCGTGCGCCTGACATCGGTTGTTTAAGGCAGACTCCCAGGGCCGCAGGCATAACGCCGGCGGCCCTTTTGTTTTTCCGGTCGCCGGCTGCAGTCCGGGCGAGTACGTAAATCTTGCGCTCCCAAAATTCCACGTCAGCGACAAAGGAGACCACCATGCAGCTTGGCAAACGTGTGCGGCTTGAACGCATCATCAACCGGGACACCAAACGCACCATCATCATTCCCATGGATCACGGCACCACTGTCGGCGCCATCGACGGACTCGTCGACATGCCTGCAGCGGTCAACGATATGGCCGAGGGCGGAGCGGATGCCGTGCTTATGCATAAAGGCCTTGTACGTTGCGGACACCGCAAAAGCGGCAAGGATATGGGGCTGATCGTCCACCTGTCGGCGTCCACTTCCCTTTCCCCCCTGTCCAACACCAAGACTCTGGTCGGCACGGTGGAAGAAGCCATCACCCTCGGAGCCGATGCGGTTTCCGTGCACGTCAACCTCGGAGACGACAACGAGCGCGACATGCTCAACGACTTTGGCCGTACAGCCACCGCCTGCGAAAAATGGGGCATTCCGCTGCTCGCCATGATTTACGCGCGTGGGCCTAAGATTACCAACGGATTCGATCCCAAGCTGATCGCCCATTGCGCGCGGGTCGGCGTAGAACTCGGCGCGGACATTGTCAAGGTCCCCTATTCCGGCAGCCTGGACAGCTTTGCCGAGGTCGTGCAGGCATGCTGCGTGCCGGTCGTCATTGCGGGCGGAGAACGCATGGAATCCACCGTTGAATTTCTGCAGATGGTGCATGATTCCCTGCGTGCAGGAGGCGCCGGACTTTCCGTGGGACGCAACGTGTTCCAGCATCCGCGCCGCGTGGATCTTGTACGGGCCGTGCGCGCGCTGGTGCATGAAGACCGCACGGTAGCCCACGCCCTTGCCATGCTGGGAGAATAAGATGCCCACAGTGCTCTTTAAAAGTATTCCCTTCCGAAAAAAGGATGTGACCTTGGCTCTGGAATCCGGCGTGGACGGGATTGTCACGCCGCGCGAGCATCTTGCCCGGACGGAACGTCTGGCCTGCTGCACGGTTATTGCGGAAGAAGACATGCCTTCCTTCGCCGTGCGGGCCAAAGAAGACGAAAGCATAGTCCTGTCGCGCATGGCCGCCGGAGAACGCCTTGTCCTTTCCCGCGGCTGGGAGGTCATTCCCGTGGAAAACCTGCTGGCGCAAAGCGATGCCGTTGCCGTAGAAGCCGGAAGCATGGAGGAAGCCCTGCTGGCTGCCGGCATTCTGGAACGCGGGG
>WRKB01000035.1 GCA_009778295.1 Betaproteobacteria bacterium
GTTTGGAATAGAAACTGTCCAAGGAGGACTTGCATGGCTGAGATCACGTATAAGGGCAAATCGTTTGAAGTGGATGAAGATGGTTTCCTGCTTCGTTTTGACGACTGGTGCCCCGATTGGATGGAGTATGTGAAAGAATCCGAAGGGATCACCGAAATCGGCCCTGATCACCAGAAAATTCTGGACTTCTTGCAGGACTACTACAAGAAGAACGGCATCGCTCCCATGGTGCGTATTCTCTCCAAGAATACCGGCTACAAGCTGAAGGAAGTTTACGAACTCTTTCCTTCCGGTCCCGGCAAGGGAGCCTGTAAAATGGCCGGCCTGCCCAAACCCACAGGTTGCGTGTAGTCGCGCGGTGTGCTTCGTGCGTAAAGAGCGGGAATCTCTGGTTTCCGCTCTTTTTGTTGTGCGCCGACAGGGCACCCGCGTGAACCTGGAAATGGAAGTCCTCTACGCTTCAACGGCAAGGCCCCGCGCGACAAGCCAGGTGCTGTAAAGCCCGGCAATGACCGCATCATTGGCGTCCTGGCCCCAATGCAACAGGGCATTGGCCTGCTTGCCCAGGGCGGCATTGTCTGCGGCTTTGGCCAGTTGTTCCCGCGTCTGTTCTGCGGCGGCCTGCGCCACTTGCGCCATGCCTGCGCGGGCGGCAGTACGCGCCAGTGTTTCGGCTATCTGCGGCAGGGGGAATTGTCTGGCCTGTTGCAGTCGCCATTCGGTGGCCTGAATCCATTCATTTTGCGCTTCAAGATATTCTGCCAGCAGTCCGTAACCCCGCATCCACAAGGGTTCGGTCCATAGACGGCGGGCGCAGCGCTCGGCATCAAAATTGCGCGTAAAGGCTTCTGTCAGGGCAGTCTCACGTTCGCTGGGCAGACGCAGATACAATTCGAGCGCGGGGGATAGGGCGGGGATAAAGCCGTCCGCCATCGCGAGCTTATGCAAATCCGGGACGAAACCGCCGGGGTGGCGTTCATTGATGCATCGCGCATTCGCGCTGTCGTGATCGTTTCTGCCTGGAGTCTGGCTGGTCAGGTGATGGACAATGCTTTGCGGTACACAGGCCAGGCGCAGTCCCATCTTGCGCAGGCAGCAGCACAGGTCCAGATCTTCAAAGCCGTTCTTGTAGCCTTCGTAAAAGCCTCCGCAACGGAAAAACAGCTCTTTGTCCAGTAGCAGCGCGGCGCCTGAAATGGCCTGCACCTGGCGCGGCGCATTCGGCGCGGGATGATCCCCGGGAAAATGAAAATACAGATGCTGTACTTCGAGCGTGGGCGCAAACGCCACTGCACAGTGCTGTACGCGTTCGGTTTCCGGAAAGAGCAGCAGCGGCCCGACCATGCCAAGGCAAGGGCTGGCCCGTAATCCTTGCACCAGGGGAGGCAGCCAGTTTTCGGTTACCAGGGTGTCGTTGTTGAGAAAAAAGATAAGCTCGCTTTGTGCCGCGCGTGCGCCGCTATTGCAGCCGATGGCGAACCCCGCGTTCTCATTCAGGCGCACGGTCCGGAAGTGTTCCCCGAAGAGCGCCCGGCCGAGCGGCTCCAGTTCCGTGCGGGTAGCATCGCTGGATCCGTTGTCCACGACCACCAGCTCTATGGCGTCGGCCGGCGTATGCCGTGCCAGGCTTTCAAGACAGGCGCGCGTCATGTCCCAGAGATTCCAGGCGGGAATGACGACGGAAACAGCAGGCATGCCAATACTCCGGCACAAGGCGTTGCAGAGAGGACAAGGGGCGGGTATATACCCGGTAAATACGGCTGTATAAAGACAGCGTGTATATTTTGCGGGGTCACCCCCCTTCTGTCAACCCCTGGAGTGCGCGTGAAATTTTCGTGGAAAGCTCTGCCCCGGAATCTGGCCCTGCCCCTGTTGAAGGGCAGCGCCGGCAAAGTTCAGCTTTGCGCGCTGGCGCAGAGTGCCCTGGATATGTCCAGCACGCCCGGTTCCCCGTGGCTGCGCCTGGGGGCCGACATGCTCTGCGCGGCTTGGGAATGCGAACCGCTTGACCACGACCTGGCGCAGAACCTGCTGCGCGTGCATGCCGTCCAGCCTTGCCTGTCACGCCCTCTGGAAAGGATGGCGGCGATCTTCGCCAGGGCGTCCCGTTTTCCCGAAAATACCGATGAATTGCTTGCGCATCTCGGTGGACGCGATACGGCAGCCATGTGGCGCTATTTGAAACGCATGCGCCGCAAGGAGGGGGATAACCTGTTCTGGACGCGCCAAGCCCTGCTCGTCGCCTTTACCGAAGGAATGTATACGGAGCTTGAACAATGGTTGGAGGGCTGCAAATTGCCCCGTCCCCTGTGCGATGCCTTTGCCGCGGATATCGCCTTTGCCCGGGAAGAATACGCTGTTGCCGCGCGTGGCTATGAACGCGCGCACAATGCTCTGCCCATGCCGTTCTGGCGGGAACGCCTCGCGGAAAGTCTGTGCCGGAGGGGCGAGCGTGAGGTCGCGCTGGCGCACTGGCGGGAGCTGTATACCGCGCGTCCCTGGCACACCAGCCTCGCCCTGCGCCTGAGCGATGTGCAACAGGGCCGTGATCTGCCCGGCGACCTGCCCCCGGGGCGCGGCGCTGTGCTGCTGTATTCCTGGAATAAGGCGAACTTTCTTCATATGGCGCTGGAGGCGCTGGCTGCCTCCGAATTGGGCGATGCGCTTGTGTGCGTGTTGGACAACGGTTCAAGCGACGATACGCCCGCCATGCTGCGCTCCTGGAAAGAACGCCTCGGCGGGCGCATGCTCCTTGTCACCCTGCC
>WRKB01000036.1 GCA_009778295.1 Betaproteobacteria bacterium
CGATAATTTTTCCAATTTTGTAGCGACTTAACTTACTGTTTACAAACATGTTTCTAGCCTATCAGGTGGTTGCCTGATGGTCTAGAGCCAATAGAATTCCGGCGGATACCCGGAAAGGACCTAGTGCCGCGGTTCCATCCGCCGCAAAATTACCAGATCGCGTGAATGCAGAACCTCGAAAGCGAGGCGTATATCATCCGGCATGGAGGCGGCTCCTCAGTATCCCAGGGCACCCGGTGCAAGCGTTTTTACCCGACTCTCCGGTTTTATATTGGGCAGCACAACGTGCTATTCCTTCAATCCCTGAACTTTCTATATGATATAAGAAAAAAACAATAGTTGAAAGACTCCGGCAGGGTTGCATCAGGACAGACCTTACTCTGGGCTCGTTCGCGCTTGCCGGGACTCGGAGCAAATACTTCAATACTCCGGGGGAGATCGCTCACGCGCTAATGACAAATAGATAAATATCAGTTATAATCCATCCAAGTAGATAGAAACGCGCTTGCCATCGGCCATAAAAAATCCACTCTCCCCCTTCTCTTCGATTGCGCGGCGGTCTGCCATGTAGGGACACTTATGATTGAATACCAGGAAATTTTTGATAACTTCAGTGAAGGCTTTGGTTGCTGGACGCCCGAACAACGTCTGCTGCAAGCCAATGACGCCTTTCTTCGCCTGATGGGTTTGGGAATAAAAAAGCCCTTTTCCGAACTCCCTGAAGCTAACGCCCTTTCTCACGCGTTTTCCGAGATATCCGGCGTGATCATGAAACAAGTCGAAATCCAAGGCGCGATCAAAAATTTCGAGTTCCGTCTCCCTCACGAAGCTGGCGCATCGCGCTGGGTAAGAGTCAATGCGTGGCGCGTTCTGGACACTGACAACAGCAGTACGCGCTGTTACGCGGCCTATCTTGCTGATGTCACCAACTTAAAGCTCAAGGAAGCCGAACTATCACATTTGGCTTTTTACGATGCCCTGACAGGCCTGCCCAACCGATCGCTCTTCATAAATAAACTGGCGGCAGCCCTGCAGGCTGCAAAACGCTACCCGGAACAGTACGCGCTCATTAGTATCGATCTGGACGACTTATCCAACATCAACCAACACTATGGGCGTGATTTCGGCGATATGCTGTTGCGCCACGTAGCCACAACTCTCCTCGCCTGCTGCCGCGAGACAGATGCGGTAGCTCGCATAGGCAGCGACGATTTTGCCATGCTCCTTCGCGATCCGGAGGGTGGATCGGGGCTGGTCAAAATCATAAAACGCATCCGATCCAAGCTTGAAACCCCCTTTGTAATTTGGGAACAGCAGTTGGACTCGGTATCGGCACATTTTGGCGTTATATTCCCCCTGAACGATTACGACAGCCAGGAGTCCGCTCTCCGCGATGCGGGCTTGGCTGCTGGCCGGGCAAGAACGACCCGCAACAACCTCGCTTGCAAATTCTTTTCCAAAAGGATGATGGAAAAAGCCCGCAAAACGCTCTCCCTGACTGTCGTCTTACGCAAAAAACATGACCTGAAGGGTTTTCACGTAGTCTACCAGCCTATTGTGCGACCGGCGAATGGCGACCTGCATTCCTTTGAAGCTCTCGCGCGCTGGGCGCACGAAGGCAGATCCGTGTCACCCTCCACCTTTATTCCCATTGCCGAAGAAACGGGCTTTATAAAAAGCTTGGGAGAGTTCATCATTGAGGCTACTTGCCGTCAACTGCATTGCTGGCAGGACGAGTACAACGCCGCCATCAACATGCATGTCAACGTCTCCCCGAGTCAGCTTGCCACAAGCGATTTTCCCGATAGTATAAATGATATCCTGCACCGTACCGGTGTTGACAGTTCCCGGCTGTTTTTTGAAGTGACAGAGTCCATCTTTTTGCGTGACTTTGCAAAGGTGCTGCATAATGTCAACCTGCTCCGTCAGTTGGGCATCCATTTTTGCCTGGATGACTTCGGCACAGGCTACTCTTCCCTGAGCTACCTGAAACTGCTACCCATCGAATGCCTCAAGATTGACCGCAGCTTCGTCAGCGATCTGGAAAAAGACACCACCTCAAGAGTGCTCCTCAGGCATATCGTCGCTCTGGGCATAGACTTGGGGTACAGCCTCGTAGTGGAAGGCGTGGAGAGACAAACCCAGCTTTCCCTGCTGAACGAAGTCGACCACCTGCTGGTGCAAGGCTTCTATTTTTACAAGCCGTTGTCTACCTATGTCGCAGATGCCCTGCTTGAGGAAACATACAAGTCGGGGACGCTAAAACGTATTTCTGATACCAAGGCGCCTTTAAAACCGGCGTCCTAGAGCAGCTTATCTTTGAGACGCCCATGTCGACGTTGTAAGCGCAAGTGAATTGCGATCACGCCTGAGGGGCGGAGTGAGCCAGGCCGAGGCATGGCTCACATAGAACATTTCAAAGTTGAAATGCTCCAGAAACTCATTACAAAAAATTACAACAGCTCAGTTTGCATCTCCCCTGCTCCAGCCGGGAGGCATTACGACAACGGGCATTTTTCGCTTGCCAATTTTTTACGTTAGGTCTATAGAAACAAATTCGATAAAAAAGCACACTTCGCAGCTTGGGTTGGTTTGAACAGTGCGGAGTGGAAGAATAAACCCAGGAGGATAACCATGGCTTACGTCAGCATGAAGCAAATGCTGGAAACCGGCGTACACTTCGGACATCAGACCCGCCGCTGGAACCCCAAAATGCGCCCCTACATTTTCGGCGCACGCAACGGCATTCACATTATCGACCTGCAGCAGACCGTCA
>WRKB01000037.1 GCA_009778295.1 Betaproteobacteria bacterium
CCCTTGAAATGATTGATTTAGCCACCATGCTTTACGCCAAGTTCCACGTCAACGGTACTTTCCCCCATCAACTCTTTATCCCATAATTACATCGTCAACACTCCCAAAAATTGATGCTATAGCAGCAGTACGTTTAAGATACAACTTGTTGAATTATGGTTATTATTGTATAATTATTGGGCATCTTGCATTTTACAAATAAACTGAACATTTAATATGCACAAATTGCGTATCTTCCTCATGTTCGGCACACGACCGGAGGCCGTCAAAATGGTCCCGGTGCTCCGGGCGCTCAGAACCGTGCCGGAGTTCGAGGTCAGACTCATTGCCACAGGCCAGCACCGGGAAATGCTGGCGCAGGCTCTGGCCGACTTTAACGAGAAACCGGATGTAAATCTTGACCTCATGAGCGTGGGGCAGACTCTGGCTGGCCTTTCCGCTCGTTTGTTCAAAGCCGTGGACGAGCTGCTGGCCGTTGAGCGACCAGCGGCGGTGCTGGTTCAGGGCGACACGACCACGGTGCAGGTGGCGTCACTGTGCGCGTTTTACCGACACATACCGGTCGGACACGTGGAAGCCGGGTTGCGCAGCCATGATCTTCTGGCTCCTTTCCCTGAAGAGCTCAATCGTCGCATAACGGGGCTTTTGGCTTCCTGGCACTTTGCCCCCACGGAGCTTTCTCGCCGTAATTTGCTGGATGAAAATATCCCTGACGCGGATATTCTGGTGACAGGCAACACCGTCATTGACGCGCTGTTGTGGATGCGCGATCTCGTGCGCAAAGAACCGCCCGCGCTTCCCGTCCAAATAGAGGAAGCTTTACGGCAAAACCGGCGCCTCATTCTCGTTACCGGACACCGCCGCGAGAGCTTCGGCGAGGGCTTCCGCGACATCTGCCGAGCGCTTTTGGAAATCGCCCGCCGGTTTCCCGAAGACAGACTCGTTTATCCTGTACACCTCAACCCGAACGTGCGTGGCGTGGTCAATGAATTTCTGGCTGGGATCCCAGGCATCATCCTGTGCGAACCATTGGCGTATAAGCCTTTTATCCGCCTGATGGATAGCAGCTGTCTGCTGATTACCGATTCCGGGGGAATACAGGAGGAAGGGCCGTCTTTGGGCAAACCGGTGTTGGTAATGCGCCAGGTGACCGAGCGCCCGGAAGGCGTGGATGCCGGCGTGAATTTCCTGGTGGGCACGGATCCTGGCGTTATCGTGGAAACCGCTTCCCGCTTCCTTGTTGATGGGCAAGCCGGCAAGATCGCGGCAAGCGTGAAGAATCCTTACGGCGATGGCCAAGCCGGAGAGCGCATAGCCGCTTTTCTTCGCAAGCGGTTGGGCGCATGACATTCTCGCTGACGATTGTCGGTCGCGCCCTGCGTTATTTGCGTATTTTCGGGGTGCTGGGAGTTGCGCGTCGTCTTCGAGCGGTACTGGCTACGCATACGGCAGGCTTTTTGATTCCGTTCACGCCCTGGTGCCGCTCGCTTCCGGCGCGTTCACGGCCTTCCGCCAAAGGGCGACCGGAGATCCTTTTTTTCAGCGGCCTTGAGTGGTATGCCCGCTTTCAGCGCCCGCAACAATTGTGTCTTGCCTTTGCCCACGCCGGTTGTCGTGTGCATTATTGCGCGCCCTCATCAGCGGTATCTTGGGGAAAAGGCTGGCTCATGCGGGGTATCGACGGAGACGGCAGGCTGTGGCGTTGTAGTTTTTTGGCACGACGCATGCTTACGCTTCATGAAATGCAAGAAACAAACGCGGCCACGCGAAGTTTGGCCGATACCGCGCGGCGACTTGCGAACGCCGTTTCCGGTAGCGGACTTGTTATTGCGCTCGTGGAGCACCCGTTATGGCTGCCTGTGCTCAAACAGCTCCAAGGTATAACCATAGTTCTTGACTGTCTTGACGACTTTGCGGGTTTTACGCATATCCACCCTGACACAAGGGCATGTGAGCAAGAGATGGCCGGCATCATCCACGGCGTCATAGCCACGTCCGAATATCTGGCGCAACGATGGGCCGGGAGCCGCCTGCCTCTCACGATTGTCCGTAACGCCTGCGATTTCCAGCACTTCAGCACACCTCCGTCAGACCCTGCTCTCAAAATCAAAGGACCGGTCATCGGTTATCACGGCGCCATGGAAGAGTGGTTTGACACTGAGCTTGTGGAGGCCGCCGCCTTGGCCTGCCCTGAATATACGTTTTTGCTGGTAGGGGGCGCTATCCCCGCTGTGGCCCAACGCCTGAAACGGCTCCCCAACATCATCATGACAGGAGAAGTGCCCTACGCGGAATTGCCGCGCTATGTCCATGTTTTTGACGTCGCCATATTGCCCTTCCGGATCCAGCCGTTGACGCTCTGCGTCAATCCGGTCAAGGTATATGAGTATCTGGCGGCCGGTCTGCCCGTTGTGGCCGTGCCGCTGCCGGAAGTGGCACAATTCGGTTCTTTGGCGCGTATCGGACAGGGGGAGGAATTTATCCGCCTTATCAGACTAAGCGTAGCGGGAACGAACGATGCCGAAGCGCGCATGGCTTTTGCCCAGCGGCACAGTTGGGACGCCAGGGCGCAGGCCGTTCTCGAGTTTTGCGCTTCCTTGCCGCGTGGACGTGCCGTCATGGCTGATTAGCGCAAAATCTTGACAGCTCTAACCAACCAGTAGATCCAGCGGGCGTGGGAGGACGTATGCGACAAAACACGCGACAAGCGGCTGTGCCGCCAGCCGCCTGGATGATCCTGGCGGTGATTTTTTTCAGCGGCCTGGCCGCCCCTCTGAATCAGT
>WRKB01000038.1 GCA_009778295.1 Betaproteobacteria bacterium
CGCCATTGTGTGTGGCGCGGGTGAAAAGGAACAGGGACAGCAAACGGCAGGTGATGATGCCGAAACTAGATTCCGGCGGCAAGAGTATGACACGCTGGTTACGGCCGCTGATTTCGAGCAGCTTGTTTTAGAGCCAGCCGACCTGAGCCAATACAAGCCAGTTTTTTCTCAATTCTTCGACCATATCACGCTCATACCCAAGCTGCGTGAAACGAGAGCATTTAGTGGTTTCACGAGAGTCTTTGCAGATACCAGCCGTGACCTCAGCAGTTTGCAAAGGATGCTCCGTCTCAACGATGAGAAGTGGTTACCTGCCTATATGGTATTCGGTGAAGGGATATTCCTGACCCTCAAAGAACAGCAATTACAACGGTGGGAAGCATTGTCTGAAATTCATAGCCGTATCTTGGGGCTTGTTACGAGATACCATGATCTCCGGCAAGCCCGCCATCTCCGTGACCGCCAGATCGGCCCGCGATATGTTCTTTTGCATACACTTGCGCATTTGCTTATCAATCGTCTTACTTTTGAATGTGGCTATAGTTCAGCAGCACTCAGGGAACGGCTGTATGTTTCCGAAAGCCGTGATAACCCTATGGCAGGTATTTTGATTTATACTGCCGCCGGTGATGCGGAGGGAACCCTCGGCGGGCTCGTCCGCATGGGAAAACCAGGACGACTGGAACCACTTTTGGAACATGCAATTACGAGAGCGCAATGGTGTTCTGCTGACCCCGTATGCATGGAGATAGGTCAGCGCAGTGGTCAAGGACCGGATTCCTTAAATCTAGCAGCTTGTCATGGTTGCTGCCTAGTTCCGGAGACGGCTTGCGAGGAGTTTAACAGGCTTCTCGACAGAGGACTTGTCGTTGGAACTTTTGAAAATCCTGCCATTGGATTCTTCAACCGTAGTACGGAGAACTAAATGGCTTTTCCACTGTTGTCATTCTTTACAGGAGGAGGTCTCTTCGATCTTGGCTTTAAGCAGGCAGGGTTTACGATTTGCTGGACTAATGAGAATTGCCCGGCCTTCATAGAAGGTTATGGATACGGGATGTCTGCTTGGCTCTCTTCTCTGAAAAAGTCACGCACTGTTAACATTGATATTTCCAATACCGGCAGCATTTGCGATCTATCGGCAAAACAAGTGCTTAATGAGGCATTCTGCGGCCTTGGAGCGAATGTCTTCGGAGTTATTGGTGGTCCGCCGTGTCCAGATTTTAGCAACGGAGGCAATCATGCTGGAGGAGATGGAGCCAATGGCAGGCTTACTACAGTTTTCGTGGACATGCTTTGTGAGCTGCGCCCAGCGTTTTTTGTGATCGAGAATGTGCCTGGTCTATACCGGTTCCATAAACATCGCGAGTTTTTAAGAAAAAAAATACAGCAACTGCAACGGCATGACTACGCTGTTGATTATAAGATTCTCAACGCAGTAGAATTCGGTGTGCCACAGGATCGCGAGAGGCTTTTTATCGTTGGATTTAATTTTTCGCTCGCGCAAAATGCCATTGGCCGGAAACTGTCTGAAGATGAACATGGATGGTTTCAGTGGCCGAGAGAAACCCATAAAGACGTTAAGCGGCTTTCTTGGCCGAAGGTCACGCCATTCGGCGAAGATCCGAATAAACCCGCAGAACTTCCTCTTGAGTTAACGGTTTATTCTGCGTTTACCAACAACGGTGACCCTGAGAAAATTGTAAACGGCAATGAATACTTCAATCCCCACTCCAGTAAATTTTGGGAAATACAGGAAGGGGATGTCTCGCGGATGTCTTTTAAAAGGCTTCATCGTTATAGATTTAGCCCAACTGCTTGGTACGGGAACCAGGAAGTCCACCTGCACCCTTGGAAAGCCCGGCGCTTATCAGTGCGTGAAGCTCTCAGGATTCAGTCTGTCCCTGACGATTATGTACTGCCTGATGCAATGTCGCTTTCAGCGAAATTCAAGATGGTATGTAACGGCGTACCGTGTATCATGGCATTCAGTCTAGCCAACGCAGTCAAGCGATTTATCAAGCAGGCTATTCAATAATATTGCGTAGTTTAAAAAAATTAGCAAAAATATTTTGCAAATTCTGCTGTTCGTGAGTCATGCATTCCCACACAATAAAAACATTCCATCCATTATCTTCAAGATTTTTTATAGTTTTTTTGTCACGGCTTACGTTCCGTTCAATTTTTTGAGTCCAGTACTCAACGTTTGATTTTGGCACACGCAAGCCTTCTGCACAATTATGATTGTGCCAGAAGCATCCATGTACAAATATGACTGTCTTATACCGTGGCAGTACAATATCAGGTTTACCTGGCAGTGTTTTGACATGCAGGCGAAACCTGTATCCCATGCGGTGCAGCTGCGAGCGCACCAGTTTTTCTGGTCTTGTCCCGCTGCTTCTAATTTGAGCCATATTTCTGCTGCGCTGCTCCGGGGTCAATCTGTCCATTTGGACGATATATACCGTTTAGCCCTTGCTTGCCAAGGCCGCTACCGGAAACGGCGGCCTGCGCCCGTTTTGCCTAGTATTTTGCTGGTGTTATCCGAATTACGCTTCCTTGCTGCTTGCTTTCGCAGGTGTGGCTGGTCATCGCTGGTAATCAACCACAAATACGCTACAACTCTCGACAAAAAAGTGTATCGGAAATATGCTTGAATATCCAGTACAAAGGGAATAACCGCCTTGCTCCTATGCGCGGCGCGGCGTCGGCAACGGCGGATCGCGCCGCGCTTCCTTTTGACGCCCGGCGCATGGGGGCCGATACGGGCATTATGTCCGTGCCGGA
>WRKB01000039.1 GCA_009778295.1 Betaproteobacteria bacterium
AGCGGTGCGTTGACAGCCTATCCGGTGCAGGATGTGGAGGTGGAAATTACCGGTCTCGTCGGCCGTGAAGGGATGACCTCTCCCCCGGGGCATCACATGGCCGCCGGACAAGCCCTGCGAGATGCTTTGTCCGCCGCTTCGCCGACAGCTCTTGAACCTGTCATGGCGGTGGAAATCTCCGTACCGGAAAATTTTCTCGGTCCGGCCCTGAGCCTTTTTGGCAGTTGCGGCGGCAAGGTCGAAGAGCTTTTCGAGCGCGCCGGGCAGAAAATTTTGCGGGGCATTGCGCCTATGCGTCAGTTGTTCGGCTTTTCCACGTCGTTGCGTTCAGTCACCCAAGGGCGGGCCGGCTTGGTCATGAAGTTTGAAAAATTCGATGTGCCATGAAGCGCCCCCGTCGGATCCCAATGCGAATTCTGCCGCGTATGCAACACCCGAAAGCTAACAAAAGCCTCGGTCAGCATTTTCTACACCAGCGCTTTGTAGCGGAACGCATCGTGCAATTGCTGGAGATTGGCCCGCAGGACAGGGTGCTGGAGATTGGCCCCGGCTCCGGAGCGCTTTCTGGCCTGCTGAAAGCGGCCAAGCCCGCTTGCCTGCTGTTGGTGGAAAAAGACGGTTATTGGGCTGTAGAACGTCACAAAGCAGGTGACGGACAAGTGATACTGATGGACGCGATGCAGTTCGCGTGGAACCGGATCACTCCCGAGTTTCCTTGGAAAATTATCGGAAATCTGCCATACAATGTGGCCTCCCCTCTGCTGTGGGATATCGCATCGCAGGCTGGCGGCCTGCAACGCGCGGTATGCATGGTGCAAAAAGAGGTGGCGTTGCGGGTCATTGCCTCTCCAGGCACGAAAAATTATGGAGCGCTTTCTGTCTGGCTGCAAAGTTTTATGCAGCCACGGCTCATTTTTACAGTGGGATCAGGAGCGTTTACTCCGCCGCCCAAGGTGGATTCGGCGGTTGTACTGTTTGTGCCGCTTCCCCTGGCGCAGCGTGTTCAGCAGCCCGGCAAGCTCGCATCCTTGCTGAAAATATGTTTTCAGAATCGGAGGAAACAACTGCAGAGCATATTCCGGCTGCATAACAGAGAATATGCATTGCCCATTTTACGGGAACTTGATATAAATCCAAAATATCGCCCCGAGCATCTTGAGCCGGAACTTTTTCAAAAACTTTCCATGCGTCTGTATTGACGTAGCCGGTTAAACGTGCTTGGGTGGACTTGCTTGCTTAGGTAAGAGGTGGGCCTGTTGGTTCATTGTCGGGGAAGGTACAGAAAGTTTTAACGCGGGGTTCATTTATACACCTTTTGGGAGGATGCGCTGATGACTAAAGCTGATCTGGTTGCGAAAATTGCTTTGAAGGCCAATATGACTAAGGCTGCCGCTGAACGTGCGCTGAATGCCTTTCTTGATTCCGTGAAAGAAACACTGGTAAAAGAAGGCAAGCTGACTTTGACCGGTTTTGGTGCCTTTTCGGTGGAAACCCGCAAGGCACGTCCTGGTCGCAATCCCCGTACGGGGGCCAAGATTACCATCCCCGCCTCTAAGATGGTGAGATTCCGCGCCGGTAAACTGCTGAAAGACGCTGTGAAGAAGAAGTAGATGTTTTTTGCCAAGCATCTCTTCTTCTGCGCCGCACGAAGAGATGACGTTGTGAATGAAGGCAGGCCCCTTTATCGGGGCTTGCTTTTTTTTGTGGGGCAGAGTATTCTTTTCTGCTCGGCGCGTAATTCCAATTCTCAATCGAATCAACATTGCGGGACGCAATGTTTGATTTGAAAATGGAATAAGAATGTTTTCTGCGCAGGATGTGGTTTTTCCGGAAATGCAGCAGTATTTCGCGTGAGCAGAAAGAAGGGGAGGTGAGTTTTTTGCCCGGTGTATATTTGAACGAAGACGATTATAACTTTGACATCGCGCTACGGCGTTTTAAAAAGCAGGTCGAAAAGGCGGGCATCCTTTCTGAAATGAAGAAGCGCCAGCACTATGAGAAGCCAAGCGTTATGCGCAAAAAGAAGAAGGCCGCCGCCAGGAAACGTCTTCTGAAGAAAATCAGAAAAATGAGTATTGTCTAGGGTTTGTCTCAAAATAAAAAATTTCGTATCAAAAACAAGGGAAGCGGCCCTTTTTGCGAAGGGAGTGTACTCTTAATGGTACTCGACCGGGGGAAAAAGACCGCTTGATGCAGTAGTTGGACGAAAGATTTATTTAGGACAGCCAGCAGGTTACCTTGACAAGGCCAAAACCTGGGTAAGTCTTTCTGACCATTGTGCCATAGTAGCGGGGGGGTCTTCGGCCTTCCCGCTCTTTGTGTCTTTTCATGTGAGCCAAGGGGGATGTCCCATGCGTCTCAGTGCCCGGATCGAACAGGACTATATCACCGCCTACAAGGCCAAAGATAGTTTGCGCCTTTCAGTGTTGCGCCTTCTGAAAACCGCGGCCAAAAATATGTTGGTCGAGCTTAAGCGTCCCGGTGGCGAACTTTCCGATGCGGAATTGTGCGCGGTTCTTGTCAAACAGGGCAAACAACGCCGGGATTCCATTGAACAGTTCCGCGCCGCGTCCCGCCCCGATCTGGCTGATAAAGAGGAAGCCGAACTGCACATCTTGCAGGAATATCTTCCCAAGCCGCTAAGCCCGGAAGAACTGGATGCTGCGGTCAGCGCCGCCATAGCTGAAACCGGGGCGTCTTCGCCTGGGGATATGGGCAGGGTCATGCAGAAGCTGACTGCGGAACACGCGGGACGGGTGGATGGCAAAAGCTTGAGCAATCTGGT
>WRKB01000040.1 GCA_009778295.1 Betaproteobacteria bacterium
CTCGGCGAGCAGGACCCGGTATCCCTCGAAGCAGTCGCTTACGTCGGGCAGGCTCGCCGCGTCCGGAACCAGGCGCTCCACGCCAAGGCACTTGTGGATGCAGTCGCAGATGTCGGAAGGGAAAAGAGGCTTGGGCAGAAAAGCATCCACGCCGGCCTGCTGGGCGTCGTCTTTGAGCATGTCCCAGTCGGAGGTGGAGATCATGACGACAGCGGCCTCGTTCCCGACGCGTTCTTTTATGTGGCGGACAAGTTCGATGCCGCCCATGCCGGGCATTTTCCAGTCCACGAAATACATGCCGTAGGAAGGGCTATCCCCGATTTT
The DNA here is from genome assembly GCA_009778295.1 of Betaproteobacteria bacterium. GTDB lineage: Bacteria > Desulfobacterota > Desulfovibrionia > Desulfovibrionales > Desulfovibrionaceae > WRKB01. The sequence goes on from WRKB01000040.1 coordinate 325, forward strand.
TTCGCTTGCTTCCTTACCGCTTGCCGCGGTGTCGCAGAAGATGCCGTGCGTCTGTAAAATTTCCTGGAAATATTCGCAAAGATCCGCGTCGTCATCCACAATAAGCACACGCAGGGATGCTATCCCCCCCCAGTCCGCCGCCTGGCGCCGTTCTTCCTCCTCGCCCTGTTCGGCCCGGAAGGTGAAGGCAAAGGTGGAGCCTGTGCCGGGTTCGGATCGTATCCATATCCTGCCGTCCATCATTTCAACGATGCGCTTGGATATCGCAAGGCCAAGGCCCGTGCCGCCGAATTTGCGCGCTATGCTGCTGTCGGCCTGGTTGAAGGAGGAAAAAAGATGCGCCTGCTGTTCTTCCGGAATGCCGATGCCTGTATCGTTGACCTCAATCCGGATGGTATGGACGCCGTTTTCCTCTCCGTCCGCGAAGGCGCCGAGGCGGATGCTGCCGCCTTCCGGGGTGAATTTGACGGCGTTGCTCAAGAGGTTTGTGACCACCTGCATCAGACGCTGCTCATCCCCGTTCAAAAAACGCGGGATGTGCTGATCGATATGCACGGTGTAACGCTGCCACTTTTCGTTCACACGAAAGGCAATGACGTTCGAGGCCTTATGGAGCATGGCTTCAAAGTCGAAATGCGCGTAAGACAGCTCGAATTTGTCCGCCTCTATTTTTGACATGTCCAATATGTCGCTGATAACGCCGAGCAAATGCCGGGAGGCCTCGCTGATCTTGTCCAGGCAGTAATCTTTTTTCTCAATGAGGGGAGAGGCTTTTGCAATATTTGTCATGCCGATGACGGCATTCAGGGGCGTGCGCATTTCGTGGCTCATGGTCGCGAGGAAACTGCCCTTGGCCCGGCTCGCGCTTTGCGCCAGATCAAGCGTTTTGAGCAGGTTGGCATGCATCGCGCTGCTGTTCTCCATCATGGTATTCAGATGCGTCTCCATCCTGCCGAATTCGTCCCGTTCGGTAACTTCGATCCGTTTTGAAAAATCGCCTGCAGCGCCGGACTCGGCGAAATGGTATACTTTTACGGCAACCGTGCGCAGATGGTACGCGACGGAAAGGCTGCCGAAGGTCACAAACAACAGCCCGGCGACAGGCACGATGCTCAAAAGCGCCACCATCCGCGCTATGGAAAAGGCAATTTCGCTGCTGTCGATCAAAATGACCAGTATCCAGCGCGTTTCGGGTATTTTTTGAAAGTAGGCGTGCTGCATGCTGTAGTTTCTTTCAAAACTCGCCATGCCCTCGCCCGTTGCGAGCACATGCCTCCCGAAAGCGGCCAGATCCGGATCCGCGTCGTTTTGAATGGTATCGTTGGGGCCTCTGCTTTCATCAAAAAAGGAGATGTATTCCCCTCCCGCTCCGAGAATAAACGCCTTGCCGGTTTCGCCCACGGCAATCCTCGAGACGATCGCCCTGATATCGGTAAAGGCCATGTCGGCGGTGGCGACTCCGCGCAGGCGGCGGTGCGCATCGTAAAAAGGCGCGGTTGCGGTAATCATCGTCACGTCGGGAACCGGATCATGGTAGACATTCGACCAGACGAGCGCGCCGTTGGACTGCTTGCCCCTCAGGTACCAGTCTTCGGCATAATAATCGACAGTATTGGCATATTCCGCTTCATATATTGCCTCTCCGTCATGGATATACACATATGGTCCAAAATAATGTTTGTCCTTGTATAAGGCATACGGTTCATACCAGATACCGCCGCCTACCGTATTCTTGTTCGACTGAACAATTTTTATAATGAAATTTTTCATTTCTCCTTTATCAACTGTATCCGTGCTGCATGTTTCAGCATAAAAAGCCATTGACCTGGCTATATCGGCATTTTTTGTCAGCTCGACTTGTATTTCAGATATGGCTGCATTCAGATTTTCAAACATTTTTTCATTTATTTTCTCATCAATTTGTGACTGCATCACGTAATATACAAGATAAATAAATATCAGCGTTGACAGTATAAGAACAGGAAGAATAGAGAAGATGATGCGTGTCGCAATACTGGAATATTTCATAATTAAAACTCGATCCCCCGCGTGGCGCCCTGCCCCTGCTGCCAGGGATGCTTGCGCTCTTCCATTTCGGTGACAAGCTCCGCCTCCCCGGCAAGCCACTCAGGCAGTCCCCGTCCCGAAAGCACCAGATGAACGCCGCAATGCCGGGCTTTTTCCACCAGAGAGCGCGCTTCTTCGGGCAGCAGGATACCCGCGCCCAGGGCATAGAGGATTTCATCCAGCACCAGCATGTCGACATGGGGCAAGGCGTCAAAAGCCCAGTTCAAGGTATCCAGCGCGGCTTCACGGTGCTGCGGCCTGTCTTCCTCAACGCGGAAAAAGCCCCTGCCGCCCGCGCGGAATCTTTCGCCCAGCAGTTGGCGCAACACTCCCTGCTCCCCGGCAACGCCCTCTTTTTTCATGAATTGGGCAAAGGCCACGCGCAATCCCTGGCCGAT
>WRKB01000041.1 GCA_009778295.1 Betaproteobacteria bacterium
GCTTCGGCTGCAAGCCGCAAAAACAAGAAGGGGGAAGAAGCGATCTATCCGGAACCCGGCGCCGGTCCCCTGTTCGGTTACACGTCCGGGCCGAAAGCCTCGGGCATGCAAATTCGGCAGGCCGCGCCGCGCAAAGTAACCACCGTGGCTTCCGGGACAAAGGGGCTTGTGGGCTACGCCCCCGAATAGCATGGGGATGAACTATTATGAAAATATACATGCAGAAAAAGACGAATCGGATGTCCGGAGGGGCGCGTTGCCTTGGCGCGCTTCTGTTGTGCGCCCTTGTGTTCGTACAGCCGGGCCGTGTGCGGGCGGCTGACGACGTGAGCGCCGCTTTCGACAGCCTTGCAGACACCAGGGCCACGACGCATAATTGGAAGCTGGCCCGTGACTATGAGCGGCAAATGCGTTATGAGTTGGCCAGGCAGCATTATCTGCTGGCTCTGGCATCCTGCCGTTCGGAACCTTCACAGACGCAACTGCGGCGGGAGCTTGAAAGTGTTGACCTCCAAATCCGCACCATGCGATGAGGGGATAGTATGACACGCAGGCTGTTTTTTCTTTTCCTGGCGCTGGCCATCCTGCTTATTCCCATGGCTGCCGCTGCGGGCATTATGGGTATAGGCCGGGGCACGGTGACCACTGCGGCGGATGACATGGCCGAGGCCATTGACAAGCAGATTCTGGGACATTTCGGTGTGGAGCAGCCCGGGTTTTTTTCAAAGTCGGAACAAAAGCACCATCCTGTTAATATACGCAGGGCATTGAGTATTTCCTGCACGGTGGCGGTTGACCTGAACAACCTGGAAAGCACCAGTCCCGTGGGACGGCAAATCAGCGAAGAAATGGCCCGCTGGTTTGTTCAGGCCGGATACAAGGTGAAGGAAATCCGCAAGGGCAAGGATGTGCATATCGACGCTACGCGCGGCGAAATGGTGCTGACGCGCGATGTGCGCAAACTGCTCAGTACGAACGTGACAACCGAGGCCGTACTGGCCGGCACCTATGTGGTTACTCCGGAACAGGTGCGTTTTTCCATGCGCCTCCTGCATGTGCCGTCAAACGATATTTTGGGCATGGCCACGGCTACGGTACCCATCACGGAGGATTTGAAACCTCTGCTCCACGATATGAAGGAAACCAAGGTCGTGCCGTCCATAGGCACACAGTTGAAGTAGAGCGGCAGCACGAGGGGGCTGCCGAAGTCTTTCTCGTCCATGGCTGGAGAAAAAAACCGCGCTAAGACAAAATATCCCTGAGGCACTCAAGGGCTCTCGAGCTTGACGCTCATCCTCGCGTGGTATAAATAATTGATATGTCCGTGTAATAAGATAACCGATATTTTTGTGTAACAGGTATGAATATCTTAATATATTGCTGTTGATTGCCGGCGTGCGCTGCATGCGGGAGATACTTACGGGAGCATCCTTGTAGGGGGGAGTATGACGACCAAATATAAAGTCATTGTTGGATTTTTGCTGATGACGGCCCTGTTGATCGCCGTGGCGGTCGTGGGCTATCTGAAATTGCACCAGGCCACGGGGGGCTTTGTCGCCTACCGGGTTGAAGCCCGCACTGCGGCCATCGCCAACGGGGCCGACGCGCGCGTGCGCGCCGTGCAGGATCAGTTCAGCCGCTTCCGGCTTGATATTGATCAGGCCCATGTCAAAGAAGCGTCCCGCTATGCGGATCTCGCGCTTAATACATATCTGTTGAAGGCGAGGGAGCTGGAGACCACCCCCAGCGATCAGGCGCTGCTGGACAAGCAGATCGCGCGTTTCAAGCAGTTCATGCAATTATCGGATGTGATGCAGCAAAAGCTGTCTGCGGCTACCAAAGAGGTGGACGGTCCGCTGACGGATCTGTCCCAGGCGATAAACGATGGACTGAGCGAAATGTCGACCGGCGCGCGTAAAGCCAATAATATCAACCTGCTTCCGTCTATTGATGCGGCATACAGCGCTTTCTACGATGCGAGCGTCTCGGTGCGCTATTATGCGGACATCTTTTTAGAGTCCGCCGAGGTCAAGGCGGAACAAAAGATTGCCGGCCTTGGCGCTGCCCTGAAAAATATGGAACAAGTCCTGGTCGCTGAGGAAAACAAGGCCAGTTTTGCCAAGTTGTATAAAACCTATACCAGCTATGTCGAAGGATTCAAGAGCGCCAAAAAACTTCTTCAGGAAGGGATCGAGGCGCAACGCCAGATGGACATTCTGGCCGATGACATGCGCAAGGATTTTAACGAATACACGGCGCGATCGGAAAAAAACATGGATACCATCGGTCCCGCCGTCCAGGCCAGCAACGAACAGGCGGAGACGCTGATCACGGTGGTCAGCGCCGTGGGCGTTGTCCTGGGTATTTTGTTCGCGCTCTTTATCATCTTCGGCTTGATCAGGGTTTTGAAAGACTTGGGTGTCTTTGCCAAAGCTGTTGCCGAGGGGGATTTCGACCATCAAATCAAGACCCGCGAAAAGGGCGAAATCGGCGATATGGTGCAGAACATGCTGCAAATTCCCGCTGTCTTGAACTCCATTCTCAACGACTACCAGACGCTGGAAAAACGGATCGAGGCTGGCGAACTGGAGGCCAAGGGCGATCCTGCCACGTACAAAGGCGGCTTTTCCACGCTGATCGCGGGCACCAACGCGATCTTGAGCCGCTTCCTGCTGCTTGTGGAAAACATCCCTTCCCCTGTGGTGATGCTGGACAAAGAACTCAAGGCCGCTTATCTGAACGCCGTCGGCCGGGAAGTTGCCGGCGCGGCATGGAAGGGCAAGACCTGCAAGCAGCTCATGGACCGCG
>WRKB01000042.1 GCA_009778295.1 Betaproteobacteria bacterium
TTTGAAATTGCCCTGGCGTCTGCGAGAGCAGACGCCCGCCACGTAGGCGCAAGCGCAATGTATTTGCGCGGTAAGCGCCGAAGTGAGCGCAGTTACGAGATGCGGCTTATATAAAATTTCAAAGTTAATCTGCTCTAGAGCATTGTAACTTTGAAATGCTCTATGTGAGCCATGCCTCGGCATGGCTCGCCGCCGCCCCCTTCCTCACGGAGGGGAAGCAGCCATTCCATAATGAATTATGAAATGACTTCAAGAGAAGATGAACGTCTGCTTTTGAATACAATGGGGGGAGGAGGTTGCCCTTTTCGTGGAGAGTCAGCCCTTTTGTTTCAAGCGGGGGAGCAAAAACGGTACGCGTTGTTTATAGGCAAGGTATTCCAGGCCAAATCTGCGCTTCAGTTCCATTTCTTCAACAAATTTGTGGTAGGCGCTGCCGAACACAAGCACCAACAACAGGCAGACAAGGCCCGCCACAAAAGAATGCGCCAACGTGCCGAAGGCGAAGTAATACAGGAGTGCGCCGAATTCTATGGGGTTACGCGTCAGGGCATAGGGACCGCAGCAGACAAGGCGTTGCGTCGGCGCGATGGGATTGGGTGTGCCTTGGCCCGCTGTTATCTGGGCGTATGTAGCCCAAGCGAGGAAAAACAAGCCCGTCGTACCGCTGCTGAAGGCCAGAATTCGTTCGAAACAGCGGCTCAGGGCGCAGCACTGGAAGAGCGCGGCCACAGGTGCGCCCAACCATGTGCAGAAAGCGGGTAAGAGCAGCAGGAAAAATACCCCGCCGCATACAAGCGCAAGCATTTTTCTGCCGAGGGAAACATGATGCCCATGACGGCGGGCAAGCAGGTGGACGAAGTGGTCGCGCATGCAAAAATTATCCGCCGAGGTATGCGTTTTTCACAGTAGGATTTTCGAGGAGAACCCTGCCCGGGCCTTCCAGCACCACGCGGCCTGAAGCAAGGATATAGGCGTAATGCGCTACATGCAAGGCTGCGTAGGCGTTCTGCTCCACCAGGAGTACGGTTTTACCTTCCGCGTTGATGCGCAGGATGGTGCCGAAGATTTCTTTGACCAGTAGAGGAGCAAGGCCCAGCGAAGGTTCGTCGAGCATAATCAGATCCGGACGGCTCATAAGTGAACGCCCCACCGCCAACATCTGTTGCTCGCCGCCGGAAAGAGTGCCCCCTTTCTGCCACAGGCGCTGTTTAAGGTGTGGAAATAACGTATAGACCCCGGCCAGGTCATCGGCGATGCCGTCTCTGTCGTTGCGGCTGTATGCGCCAAGCATCAGGTTTTCTTCCACACTCAGATGGGGAAGGATCCGCCTGCCTTCCGGGCACAAAGAGATGCCGTTGCGAACCATTTCTTCCGGTGGATGGCCTCGTAAGGAAAGCGGCGTCCCCCCTTCGCGCCTGGTAAAGAGCATTTCACCCCGTACCTGGCGGTTCAAGCCGGCAATGCTGCGGATTATACTGCTTTTACCTGCGCCGTTCGCCCCCACCAGGGTAACAATTTTCCCCCTGGGAATGGACATGTTGACGCCCTGTACCGCGTGGATACCGTCATAATGGACATGGAGGTCTTTTATCTCAAGCATATAATTTTCCCCGGAAAGTTCATTCCTCCTCTTTGCCCAGATAGGCGCGAAGTACATCCGGATTATGGCGGACGTCTTCCGGCGTCCCTTCGGCGATGAGCCGTCCGTATTCAAGCACCCAGATTCGTTCGCACACGCCCATGACGACTTTCATATCGTGTTCGATCAGCAGAATACTCAGACCGAATTCGCTGCGTACGCGCGTGATAAAATGCATTAAATCCGCGCTTTCCTGCGGGTTCATGCCCGCAGCCGGTTCGTCGAGCAGCAACAGCCGGGGCCGGGTGGCCAGGGCCCGGGCTATTTCGAGCCGCCGTTGCGCGCCATAGGGCAGCGATGAGGAGCGTTCCTTCGCGTAGCGGACGATATCCAGGCGTTCGAGCAGTTCCAGCGCGTCTTCGGCGATGGCGCGCTCCTCGCGTTTAAAGGAGGGCAGCCCCAATGGAGCCATCCACCATTGCCCCTTACGCCGCACATGGCTGCCCAGCATGACGTTGTCCAATACGCTCAGGTTGTGGAAGAGACGTATGTTCTGAAAAGTACGGGCGATGCCTGCTGTGCAGACGCGTTCCGGCGGCAGGCCGGTGATATCCCGGGCGTCAAAAAGAATACGGCCTTTCTGTGGCGTATAAAAACCGCTGATAATGTTGAAGGCGGTGGTTTTGCCAGCCCCGTTGGGGCCGATCAGGCCAATGATGCCACCTTGTTCGACCTGCATGTCGAGTTCGTTTAGGGCGGCTACGCCGCCAAAACTCATGGTGACGTCCTCCAGTCGCAGGATGGCGGCAGAAGATGTTGCTGCGGGGGCGGACATCAGGCCCGTTCCCGCTTGATTTTAGCGCGGCGCAGAAGGTCTGCCAGCGTTTCCCAGGTAATTTCCCGCATCCCCATGATGCCTTCGCGGCGGTAAAGAATGACCGCCAGCAGCACCAGGGAGAAGACCACCATGCGCATGCCCGGCGTTGCGGGCAGTTGAATGAATCCGAGGTTAATGGGTTCTTCGATGAAGCGCAGCCATTCCAGCAGGATAGTGATGACCGCACTGCCTATCAGGCTGCCGCTCAGGGAGCCGAGGCCGCCTGTGACGACGAACATAAGCACGTTGAAGGTCAGCAGGAAACTGAACATTTTCGGATCGATGGTGGAAATATGGCTACCCAGCAAGGCCCCGCCCACGCCCGCGAAAAAAGCGCCAATACAGAACGAAAGCACCTTGTA
>WRKB01000043.1 GCA_009778295.1 Betaproteobacteria bacterium
GGATATTCCCGAGTCTGCCGCACCTCGGCCGGGGCGGCCCCGGAGCGGAGGCCCGCCAGGAACAGGACGGCGAGGAACAGTAAAAGCGTTTTGCGCATGACCAGCTCTGTCAAAAGGCGGGAGGCCTGGGATGGCGTCCGCGCAGGAAGCGCGCGTAGAGCATGTCCTTCTCGTTGATATGCTCAATCCACCATTTTTTCAGGAAATCGAGCAGGGGCCGCGCGTCATTGGTCCTGATGGCGGCGTACTCAATGTGTTCTATGTCCGTGGCGAGCTTGCGGTGCAAGGCCTTGTGCGCTTCGATTTCGGGGTAGCCGGAGGCTTCCAGAAAGCCCTCCTCGGTCACGAAATGGATGCGGGAATAATTTTTCATCGTGTCGCTGACGGAGGAATACAGCAGGCTGTTGCCCATATCGCTGCCCATCAGGAAGAAGAAGGAATTGATGATCGAAACGATGCCCTTGTGCTGCTCGTCGATCAGCGCAATGCCTGTTTCGTTGCATCGTTGCCACCGTATGAAAAGAGGACGCTGCATACCGTTTGCTCCCATATCGCCTGCCGCGGGCCTCACGCCGCGCCGCATGGCTGTCAGGCATCTTAGCCGCGTTCACGGCGGCTGTCAAATTGGCGGGGGGCCGCGCCTAAAACTCCCGCTTCGCCTGCAGGCTGCCGGTCAGGCCCGCGCGCTTGCCCACGCAGCCCTGCCCGCTTGCTTGATTTTTAACCAAAAAGTAGTACCATCCCCCCATGCATACTACCCAACGCAAGACGCTTGTGGCGATCTTCACCGATCCGGTCAGTCCGGCAATTGCCTGGAGGGATGTGGAGAGCCTGTTCAAAGCCTGCGGAGGCGTCATCAAAGAAGGCAGAGGTTCCCGCGTCTGGTTTGTGCTGGGTAAGGACGTGGCTACGTTCCACCGCCCGCATCCGAAACCGGATACGGACAAGGGAGCGGTGAAAGCTGTACGCCGTTTTTTCAAGACAATAGGGATAACGCCATGAGCATACTTAGTTACAAAGGATATCAGGGGCGTTTTGCATACGACTCCGACGCAGACCTTTTTCACGGCGACGTGCTGCATATTTCCGATGTCGTTACCTTCCAGGGGCGATCCATTGATGAATTGAAAACGGCATTGGCCGATTCCGTCGAAGATTACTTCGCCTTGTGCAAAGAAGTTGGAAAATTGCCTCAAAAGCCGTTTTCCGGGCGTTTCAACGTGCGGCTTACTCCCGAATTGCACCAAAAAGCCGCACGAAGCGCCGCACTTGAGGGCGTAAGCCTCAATAACTGGATTGCCCATACCGTGGAAAAGGCCGTTGCCGGATAATACCCTTGGAATGAGGTTTACGCTCATTTCTGCCGTGCGCAGGGCGTTTCTGGACCCCCGCCATCTCTGCTGTCCTTGTCCGTACGGTTCGCAAGCTCACCTACGGTCAAGGCCGTCTACGAGCAAGGACAGCAGAGATACAGCAGCGATGCGGATACGGGAGGTTACATTACGCCAGGCATCAGCCGCACGGTTCTGTCGCCGGGAAACGATGCGGTAATCTCTACAGTGCCGCCCATCGCTGTGATAAGCTCACAGAGCGTCCCTACCTGGATTCCTTGGCGGCGCTCCTGTTTAGAAACCGCAGCCTGCGAGACCTGCAATGCCTCGGCAAGCTGCTTCTGGCTGATGCCAAGACTTTTGCGAAGTTCACGCAAGGAAAGGCGGCGGATCAAGTCCTGGGCGCGGTGTTCTATTTTGTCCTGCTGCTCTGGAGGCAAAGAGGCAAGAACATCATCCAGTGTTTTTGGCATGGCATGTTTCCTTATTGCGAGTTGCGCCGTTTTTCCATCTGGCGCAGATAGTTTTCAAATCGGGCATCCGCCACAGGCATGAGGACATCATAAAAACGCTTGTCGCCCGCCTTGCTTCCGCCGACAAGAACAACAGCTTTGCGTTCCGGGTCAAAAGCGAAGAAGTATCTGTATGGGCTTCTCTGCCAGGTGAAACGCAACTCTTTCATGTTGGCGAATTTCGAGCCTTTCAGCGTATCCGCCAATGGGCGGCCTAAATGCGGCCCGAAAGTTTCCAGCACCCGAAGGTGAGCGGCAAGCTCCACCCGCAAGCCTGGATCGAGGCCCATAAACTCTTCTGCAAACTCATCGCAGAAAACAACCGTCCACTTCATAATATAACTTTCAGGTTATATGTCAAGGCCCATTTCCGCTTTATCCAGGCAATCCCAAACCAGCGGGATAAATCCGAAAGCGGGTCTATACGCTTTCTTTCAGCGCCTTGCCCGTCGTGAATTTGACGGCATTGTGAGCGGGGATTGCTCGTTCCTCGCCTGCGGCTGCCGTTTCGCGGGAATGACGTATGGGGACGCGAAAACGCGTTGCGTAAGTAACCGTCACCCCCGCGCAGGCGGGGGTCCAGATGTCTTTGGAGGTGTCGCCGGTATACAGGGTGCCGTTGCGTTTACTGGCGAGAGTGTAGACATGCGGCGTTCTCATGTCTCAATGATAGCGAAAGGCATACTGGAGGTAAAGGCGGCTGGATTCCCGCCTTCGCGGGAATGACTTCCGGCTAGTTGGCAGCACCTCGTATGCTCACCGGATTCCCATCTCTGTTATAGCTCTGCTGTCCTTGTTCGTACGGCTGCCGCGCCTTCGCGGGAATGACCGCCTAAAACTCCCACTTCGCCTGCAGGCTGCCGCTCACGCCTTCCCTTTTGCCCACATAGCCCTGCACGCCCAAGTCCAGGGACAGGGGCAGGGTTTTGGAGGGTTTTACGGTCAGGCCCAGCTCGCCGATGCCCGTGCCGCCGAC
>WRKB01000044.1 GCA_009778295.1 Betaproteobacteria bacterium
GAACAGCGCCGTAACCGCTTTACGACCATTGTCTTCCATAAAACGGGTGCCGGTAGCGGTAAAACGCCGTTGGGAGATCTGGGGGGCGCTTTCAAGCACCCAACCACTCTTATCCCAGCGGAACCAGGCATTTTGGTTTTGATCAAAAACCAGCAGCGCCTTGTTGCAGAGTTTGGCAAGTTCCGCACCCCAGCCTGTTCCGCCCTTAACCGTGCCGTCAGCCTGGATACTGCCGACAACCAGTACTTCGTAACCACTGCTTACCTGCCAGCAGATGGATTGCAACACCTTGCGAAAGATGGGCGCATTCGTGTACTGGCGGTTCATCAGGCGAGACACGTAGCTTAAACTGACATCTTTCAGACAGAGTTCCTCCTCAGTCAGCACATGCACTCCGCGAGTACGTGATATCTGGTGTCCGTCAAAGCTGTAATTTACTTCTTCAATACCGAAAGCTTCTGCCATAGTGCCGAAAAATTGTTCCGCACCTGCGGCTCCGCCGCTGTATAAAATACACTGTTTGGGATCAAGCATAAGTTCCTCGCTGCTATAAAATATACCGCCCTTCGTCCCTTCCCATATGCGATTTCTATCTGAGCACTCAGGGACCTCTCATTCTCCTAAATAAAGAGAAAAAACCCTCTGACGCAAGCCAGAGGGTTTGTAGAGGAAAATTCTGGAAATGCTAGTAACGCGGCGGGCGAGGAGCACGAGGCTTCGCTTCATTTACGCGTAGCGTTCTGCCCCCGAAAGAAAAGTTGTCGAGCGCTTCAATGGCTGCGGGAGCATCCGCATCTTCCATTTCCACGAAACCGAAGCCTCGCGCGCGACCAGTGTCGCGATCACTCACAAGCTTGACCGAGATCACTTTGCCGTATTCAGCAAAAAGATCCTGAACCTGCTCCTCAGTAGCACTCCAGGGAAGATTCCCTACATAAATAGACTTGGACATGTAACAGCACCTTCTTAAAAAAAGCTAATAATACCGCGTTACTAAAAAGCAAAACACAATTCCTGCCCACACGCGGCTGAATACTTTATAAAAAAGCATATTTGTCGAAAATTGTCAATACGAAGAAAGTACAAAGGATGCTGCGTTAACAGCAACATAGACTCCCATAGGGGCACCATTTGCAATGGTTGCCCTCGCGGGGCACAAATACCCGGCTACATTCCATATGTCGCAAAATAACCCCGAAAAGCAGAGGCAGTTGTTCGCGGAACAGACGCGCACTCGCCTTGCCCCGCAGACTCTCCTTGAAAAGAGGACGCTCTTCCCCGTTTTTTCGTAATTCGACCCAAGCTGCGTTATACCCCACATCCGGCGCAATGAATCCGTCCTGCATGCAAAGATGCAAATAACACGGCAACTGTACATCCGGCAGACGTTCATATATTTTCGACAATGGCTCGTCGTCCGGGTCGCCGTCCCAACTCTCCAGCCCTTGCCAAAAAGGCATATCCTCCCACACATCCGGATCAAGCCGGGCCAGAGAGCCTGTCTTATAATCCAGAATCAACACGCCGTCAGTCCGCATATCCAAACGATCCACTGTGCCTGTCAACGTGTGCTTGCCCCAAGGGTGCATGATCTCTCGGGTGTAGTGCTTTTCCAGAGCGAGAATATCCGTCTCGACCGGTTGGAATTCAAGAAAACGGCGTAGACGCTCAGGTCCGGACAGCTCCAACATGTAATAGCTATCCGGTGGCAACAGCGTATAGAGAGAGGACTCCCGCAACAAAGTTTCAAAGCATTCCTGCGCGCGCCGTGCGCCGATATCTCCTTTGTGGACTGTCTTTCCCTGCCAAGGGTGAAATAATTCGTGCAGGACCTTGTGGATTAGTTCTCCAACAGCCGCCGGATCGTCACTTTCGTTAATTTCCCTCATGGGCTGGATGCGGCACAGGCGCTCCCAGAGAAAACGCAGGGGGCAGCGCAGATACCTGTTTAAACTGCTTGCCGAAAGCGGCGCGGACAATATTTCGCACATAGCGGCATCCAATTCCGGGCTGCGCTCCAGACCGCGCCGCTCCCGCCTGGGGGGGATAAAGGAAAGTTCGGCAAGATTGACCGGAGGACACCCTGGGGCAAATAATCTGCCTTCAGCTTGTTCCATTTCCCAAAGGAGTTCTTCCACAAAACGGCTGCGCAGCCTCTTCCCCTCGAACAATGCAGTCCGTTGCACACCCTCCTGCCAAAAAAAATACGCGCTTCCGGCTCCGGCTAACAAGCGAAACAAAGTATGCCCCACGATCTGATCGCGTTTGTCCGTATACGGTAAATCCAGAGCCGCGCGTAGCGAGTCCGGCAACAGGGGGTCTTGTCCGGACGAGCCGGGGAGGCGATCATCCGTAGCATCCAGCACAAAAATACGTTCAAAACGCAGCAGGCGCGTTTCAAGCATACCGAGTACCTGAACTCCCACCAACGGGTCCGCCTCAAAAGGCACCCGTTCCTCACGCACGCATTCCCGCACCAAAGCATACAGGAAAGCTGGCGGAAATACGCTGTCCGCAAGCGCATTATCACGCAGCGCCGGCAGTACGCGCTCTATGAGTCTGAACAGGCACTCCGCATCGATAGGATAGTTCTGCCAGAATATTTCGCCCTGTTCCAGCAACAGACGGCAAAAGCTTTCCAGCGCCAACGCGAGATCTTGAAGGCTGCGCGCTTCGGCCAGTGCGTCCAGACCACTGTGCATCAGCCTGCCGCACAATGCCGTGGCCGCATCCTCAGGATTCAGATGCGCCAGCAAGTCATGCGGGTCTACAAAGCGCCCACCGGCCAACAAATGTTCTTCCATAATCCCCAGACCTTCGC
>WRKB01000045.1 GCA_009778295.1 Betaproteobacteria bacterium
AGCAGCTTCTGGAAGGAGAGACGCTTCATGGTTTCGCCGAGGCGCTCGCGGTTTTTGCCTTCTTCCATCCACCAGTCCCAAATTTTTTCGATGACTTCCTTGATTGCATCGTAGGGAGCCTCGGCTTCAATGAAGGGCACGAGCAGGGATCCCATCTGGGCGCCATCCAGAACCGGGGCTTTCGCGCCGCACAGGATGGATGCGCCGCGTTCGTCTCCGATATGCAGGGCGCGGGGCATGACGTTGATGCAGTGCATACAACGCGTGCAATCGGCGGTGTTGATGGACAGTTTGGAGCCGTCCCATTTCATGCATTTGGAGGGACACAGCTCAACGACTTCCTTCACGATGTCGAATTTTCCCCAGTCGCGACCGGAGTGAGCGCCGGCATTGGATTTAAATTCGCCGCCCACATAACCTTTTACAGCGGCCTGGTCGATCTTGATGTCGTCTTTCCAGGTGCCGATCACGGCGAAGTCGGAGCGGGCTATGGCGGCCACGCAGCCATTGGGGCAGCCGTCAAATTTGAATTTAAACTTGTAGGGGAACGCCGGACGGTGCAGTTCATCCTGGTAGTCCATGGTCAACTGGTAGCACATATCCTGCGTATTGTAGCAGGCGTACTCGCAACGGGACTGGCCCAGACAGGATTCAGGCGTGCGCAGGTTGGAGCCGGAGCCGCCAAGGTCGGTGTTCAGGTTATGGGTCAGTTCCCAGAAAATTTCTTCGAGTTGGGGGGTCTGGGTGCCAAGCAGCACGATGTCGCCGGTGGAGCCGTGCAGGTTGGTCAGGCCCGAGCCGCGCAGATCCCAGATGTCGCAAAGGTCACGCAGGAACTTCGTGCTGTAGAATTTGCCCGCGGGCTGTGCCACGCGCACGGTGTGAAAATGCGCCACGCCGGGATATTTTTCGGGCTGATCGGAATAACGGCCGATAACGCCGCCGCCATACCCGAACACGCCCACGATGCCACCGTGTTTCCAGTGAGTTTCGCCCTCATTATACGAAAGTTCCAGCACGCCCAAAAGGTCGTCGGGACAATCCGCAGGGATCTGGTAGTCCAGCCCTTTGGGATTCTTTGCCCGCATTACGGCCTCTTGCTTGATGTCGGACACGAAGCTGGGCCACGGCCCGGACTCAAGCTGGTCCAGTTTGGGAGTCGCGTGTTTCGCCATTGCCTTACCTCCAAACAATGTTGTGATTATCAGCTGAGATACAGCAGGATGCTCCCCCCGGAAAATTTCCGGCGCGATGCGCCAGCCAGTCCGGCGCCATCCCGCTTCCGCGCATATTGGGAATAGGATGCCTGAAACTTGTAGCGTATTTCTTGCGAATTGACAACCGTCTCCGCGTATTTTGCATCTTTCACCATTTTTTGAGGAATGACGGGCATCCTGGATGGAGCGCAGCGGCGCCGCTTGAATCCTGCCACAACTATACTCCCGCGCGGAGGACACGGAACGTCCCATATGCGCCGCGCCAATGGTTCCCGTGCGTTTTGTTCCTGTTTGCCGTAGACTTGCCAAAAATGCCATCGGAATGTATAGACAGCCGTTACAAAGTTTCTACGGGAGGCTTCTCTCGTAGAATATATGCAAGGAATGCCATGTCCGACAGCATCAAACAGGAACGTTCGCAGGACCGCTCACCGGTTTCGCCCGGAAAGAAATCCATCTTCCGCGAATACGCGGAAGCCTTGCTGGTGGCTTTGGCGCTGGCGCTTGTCATTCGCACCTTCATTGTCCAGGCTTTCAAAATCCCTTCTGGTTCCATGCTTGAAACCCTACAGATAGGCGATCACCTTCTGGTGAACAAATTTCTTTATGGGGTCAAATGGCCTTTCAGCGACAGCTACGCCGTTCGGGGCCTTGACCCGGAACGGGGCGATATCGTTGTCTTCAAATACCCCAACAACCGCGACATCGATTTTATCAAGCGCATTATCGGCATACCCGGCGACGTCATCGAAATCCGCAACAAGCAGCTTATTCGCAACGGGCAGCCTGTAAGCGAAAGCTACATCAAGCACTCTCAGCCCACGTTCATGGTTTCCGTGCGCGACAACTTCGGCCCCGTCACCGTGCCGAAAGACCAATATTTCGTCATGGGCGACAACCGCGACGATTCTCAGGATTCCCGCTTTTGGGGGTTTGTGGACCGTTCCGACCTGCATGGAAAAGCCTGGCGCATTTACTGGTCTTCGGAAGGCATCGGCAACGTCCGCTGGGATCGTTTCGGCAAGCTCGTCGAATAGTGGTGTTGGATACGGGCATCCGGCCGCCGGGGGCATCATGATCGCTCAATTGGCTTGCGGCGCGTTGCATGGCGTGGACGCCTTCCGGGTAGACCTGGAGGTGGATTTTACCCGCCAGGGTTTGCCCGTTTTTACCATGGTAGGGCTTGCCGAGGGTGCGGTACGTGAAGCCAAGGAACGTGTTTTCGCCGCGTTGCGCGCTTCGAATTTTAAATTGCCCGCCGCGCGCATCACGGTGAATCTTGCCCCGGCGGATCGCCGCAAGACGGGAACCGCCTATGATTTGCCCATGGCCGTCGGGCTGTTGGCCGCCAGTGGCCTCATGCCGCCCGAGCGGGTGGAAGGATGGTTTCTGGCGGGTGAACTTTCTCTGAGCGGCGAAATCAAGGCCGTGCCCGGCATTCTCCCCTTGGCTCTTCTGGCGCGCGGACAGGACGCGCGCGGCATACTGGTCAGCCCGGATAACGCGGCGGAAGCGGCTGTGGTGGATGGCTTGCCTGTGTATGCCGTGCGCACGCTTGCCGATTGTGTGGCCTTTATGCTCGGCGCGACGGAGCTTTTTCCCGTTCCCGCGACAGGGATGGACAGCCTCGCG
>WRKB01000046.1 GCA_009778295.1 Betaproteobacteria bacterium
CCGCCGATGTTGATAAGTTCCCACAGTTTGCCGTCTGCAGCGCAGATCACGTCCTCCAGGCGGGCCAGCGCCCCCTTTTTGCGACCCGAAAAAATCACCGCCCCAGCGCCGTCGCCGAACAGCACGCAAGTGGAACGATCCTTCCAATTAAGACGGCGGCTCACTCCTTCTCCGCCGATCAGCAAGATATGCGCGTCCGGCTCCGCAGCCAACAGCGCGCGACTCTGAAGAAGCCCGTAAAGAAAACCGGAGCAGGCGGCATTGAAGTCATACGCTACAACAGTATTGGTCATGCCCAATTTTCCTGCCGTGACACAGGCAGCGGAGGGACAAAGGCTGTCAGGCGTGCAGGTACCGAAAAGCAGATGTGTCACCGCGGAAGGAGCGAGGCCCGCCTCCGCCAAGGCTTCGCGTGCGGCATGCACCCCGGCGTCCGAAACTTTTTCGCCATCGGCAAGGATATGGCGGCGCTTAATACCGGTACGCGTGGTAATCCATTCGTCGCTGGTCCCCACCATGGCGGCCAATTCGTCGTTGGTCAGAATACGCTCGGGCGCATATGCGCCGAAACCGTGGATATAGCAGTTGCTTGGCATGAAAAACGTAACCTTCGCAGTACGATGCACATTCGGACGGAAAATCAGGCCGCTACAGCGCCCGGCTGAAACGGGTCAATTCCTCATTGGTGATGATGGATTCCCTCATGCGTTCGTTCGTTCCCTTCTCCACAAACGTAGCCACAATTTTGACAGCGTTGGTCATGGCCCTGGAGTTGGATTTGCCGTGACAGACGAAACAAATGCCTTGCAGCCCCAGGAGAGGCGCGCCGCCGTATTCGGCATAATCCACCGTATTGGTGAAGCGTTTGAACGCGGGTTTGGAAAGCCAGGTGCCGAATTTAGTTACAAAGCCGGAAAAGAGTTCCCGTTTCAGCATGCGCATCAGGGAAAAGGCCACCCCTTCGCTCATTTTTACAATGATATTGCCTACAAAACCGTCACAAACGATTACATCCACATCACCGGAAAAAATGTCACGCCCTTCGGCGTTTCCAATGAAATTTACATGCTCGGCCATTTTATACAGTTCGTAGGCCTCTTTGACCTGACTGTTGCCCTTGCCTTCTTCCTCGCCGATGCTGAGTAAGGCCACGCGAGGCGAGGGGTAGCCGAAAATATCGCGCGCAAAGGCATCGCCCATCAAACCGAATTGGAACAGGTGGTACGGCCTGCAGTCCACATTGGCGCCGGCGTCAATAACCACGAGAGGATTCTTTTCCGTGGGCAGAAAGGCCGCCAGGGCCGGGCGCTCCACCCCGGGAATACGGCCGATGATGAAGATGCCGCACGCGACCGTAGCGCCGGAATGCCCCGCGCTGATCACGCCATCCGCTGCGCCGTCTTTTACCAGGCGACAGGCTACCTGAATGGAGGAATCTTTTTTGCGGCGCAGGATATCGGAAGGTTTTTCGTGCATCTGCACCACTTCAGATGCAGGTACAATCTCATACTCAACTTTGCCCAGAGAAAGTTTGGCCAGTTCGCTTTCCACCTGGGGCGCATCCCCCACCAACAGGACTTTTACCTTCAGCTCCCGCGCGGCCTGTATCGCGCCGGGCACGATGACGCCGGGGCCGAAATCCCCCCCCATGGCATCAATAGCCAGAATGGGTTTAGCGTTCATCTCCCGTCCTTGTGCACGTTGAAAAGCAAAAGCCGCGTACCTGCCGCCGATGTGCATGACAGCGCCCGCGTAACTCGCCGGAAAAACAAGCGGAGGGGCGCCATTTGCGGAGTTTTATTGCTTGTCAGCAAGCGTGGCGAATTTACGTCCCTTGTACTCGCCGCAGCTGGCGCAGACACGATGAGGCAGGGTGGGCTGCCCGCAGGAGCAAAACACCACTGTGGGGGTGTCCACGTGGTCGTGGGAACGGCGCATGCCCTTTCTGGAACGGGATTTTTTGGTTTGTTGTACGGCCATGACTAGTACTCCTTCTCGCGGCAAAGATTTACAGGCAAGCCCCTGCCGGGAGGTATCGCATTTTTAAAAGGTACACTGCTTCAGGACTGTATTTTCAAGTCGTGCAGGACGGCCAGACGGGGATCCGCCTCACCGGCGCAGCTACACGAGGCTTCATTGCGGTTTATTCCGCATACCGGGCACAAACCCTTGCAGTCAGGAGAACACAAGGCTCTTACGGGCAGGGCTAAAATAAATTCTTCGCCGCACAGGCCGGCAAGATCCAATTCCGGCATGCCTCCCGCAAGTATGCGCAGATGTGCTTCCTGCTCATGTTCCTGCTCTTCCACGTCTTCTTTTTCGGACGGCAGGGCAACAAAATGCTCAAATCCTTCTTCAAAAGGCACTGTGGCGTCTTCAGCACAGCGGCTGCACGGCAACACAAGGGCGCCCTCAAGCCGTCCGCTCACGAGGACTCCCCCCTCCACAGGCAAAACATGCATTTCCGCCTTCGGGATCCGCGGCAGACGGCAGCCCAGTTGGAACTCCTCCACCAGCGAGTTCCACACGGCCGCGTCTTCAATGACGAAGTCCGCGCCCTGCGGCGGCAGATCCGCCAAAGATACCCAATACGCCTTCATATTCGCCTCGCGAACTGATAGTTATACCTGTGAGCAGGACGAACTGTCAAGGCTGGAGCCGGTCAATGTGGAAAAAGCGGCATAGACTTTATGTACAGCATGGGGGAATCGTATCCCTGAAAAACCCATGGTACGGCAGGCCGTAAAACCCGCCTCACGGCATGACTGAAATTTTATTCACCACCTTGCGCACGCCTTGAGTCCCCCGTGCGATCTTTTCGGCGAGATCGGATTGCTCCTCTTTTCGTACCTG
>WRKB01000047.1 GCA_009778295.1 Betaproteobacteria bacterium
CGCTCCTTATGCACAGCATAAAAACCTTCAGCTTGGGCTTTACTGAGGTGCAACATTTTCATGGCCACAACTTTGAGTTGGGCAGCTTGGATCATGCTGAGTATTTCACCTTGAAGACTGCGGGCAACGGCATCGGGTTTGATAATACAGAAAGTACGTTGAAGCATGTAACAATCCTCTGATTTTTTTACAGGATTATACGGTGATGGAATTGGTTACGGCGGAGTCAGACAATCCTTCAAGAAAAGCAGGCGTAGCTTGGGGTCACGCATGCTGTTCCATTCACGGAGTGCGGCCAAGGTATCTGATCGGGGATGGCCAATGGCAATAACCTGTTGTCTCTGTAACGCAAGGCGTGTAGCTTCGCGCAACTGCGCCAGTACAGCGGCTTTTCCAGGTTTGTCATCCAGGAATATACTACGCCGTGCGGCGGGAATCCCCATCGCGTGTGCTTCTTTATACAATACGGAAACCGGATGTGTCACGCTGTCCAGCACAAAAAGACCGGAACAGGCTATAATTTCGCAGAACAAATGCACATCTTCGGGGCTGGAGGTGAAGCGAGACCCCATATGATTGTTCAATCCTTCGGCATAGGGCACACGTATTAGGTTTTGCTGGAAAATAGCCTCCATGTTCTCACGCGACATACCGGTGCGTAGCGGATTCGGCCCCGGTTTAGCGGCCGCATCAAGCGCTTCCATTGGTTGATGGATGAGAATGGTACAGCCTGCGGCATGTGCAGCCAGCGCCGTTTCCCGTGCGAAGCGGGCATGAGGCCAAATAGCGAAGTTGAGGGGAATGCGCAACTCCAACAGCACGCGTGCAGCCTGCATATTTTCGCCCAAATCGTCAATGACGATAGACAATCCTGCCGGATTGGGGATTTCTGTCGTAGAAGGCGGTGACGTTTTTCCAACTGGGTTGGATTTATCGTGTTCTCTTAACGTGGCTGCGGATTCATACTGTAGGAGCAAGCGCGGCATCGGAACAGTGTTACCCGGGTTGTCTGTTCCAGGCCATAATGCCAGAGTGGCCAGCAACACCGTTACTAGAAGACAACTCGCCGTCAAACTGATCCAAGATACCGGATGCCGTACGGCAAACCGCAAAAAATATCCGAAGAGGGATTTTGTCACCAAAGTTATTTATATGGGGTCCTGGAGCTCCCGCATTTTCGGCAGGTTCTTCACAAACTGCAGAGCCATACGCAACTGATTATCCTTGGCCATCTGCTCCTTGGCGTCGCTTTCTTTAGATGGGGATGTTTCAACGTCCTTTTCTTTAGGTGTGGATGTTTCGACGTCCTTCGTCGTCTTGCTGTCCACTGTGATATCCGGCTTACTGTCAGGCTTATCAGAACGCGTGGAGTTTGTTTCCAGGTGGCGGGTCAGATCCTTTTCCCGGATCAGCAGCCTGGGTGGCTTTTTGTTGTCAGCCTCGGAGTCTCGGGGGAGTTCAAAGGGAATTTCGATGTCGGGCTGAATCCCTTCCGCCTGAATGGAACGTCCGGAAGGCGTGTAGTACAGGGCCACAGTAAGCTTGAGGCCGGAACCATCGGCAAGTTCAATGATGTTTTGCACTGACCCCTTGCCGAAACTGCGTTCGCCAAGGATCAGGGCGCGCTTTTGATCGCCCAAGGCACCGGCGACGATTTCTGAGGCCGAGGCGGAACCGGCATTGATCAAGACTACCATGGGCGCGTATTCGTCTGTCTTTTGCGGTTTTGCCTTATATTCACGCAGTTTTTCGTCGTTTCTGCCACGAATGGAGACGATGTCGCCGCTCTTGAGGAAGGTGTCGGATACGCTTACAGCTTGTTCCAGCACTCCACCGGGGTTATTGCGCAAGTCAAGCACAATACCCTTGATGGGGCCTTTCTTACGGGCCTCTTTGAGAGCTTCGTGCAGTTCATCAGTCGTGCGGCCACTGAAACGGGTGAGGCGCAGCCAGTAATAGCCTTCTTCCAGTACCTTGCATTTGACGCTGATCAAGGGAATAGTGTCACGGGTGATGCGTACATTTCTTGGGGTTTTTGCATCTCGGTGCATGACGGTCAGTTCAACGTCCGTGCCTTTGGGGCCACGGATACGCGAAACTGCTTCCTGCATGCTCATATCCTGAGTAGTTTCGCCGTTTATGGCCAGAATGAAGTCGCCTGACTTGAGGCCCGCCTTGTGTCCCGGCGTATCCTCAATAGGGGCTACAATGATAAGCTGGTTGTTTTCTTGAGAGATTTCTATTCCTACGCCGACGAATTCGCCCGAGGTATTCTCCTGCATTTCCTTGTATTCTTCGGGAGAAAGCAGAGTGGAGTGAGGATCAAGAGTCTGGAGCATACCCTTGATGGCACCGTTTACTAGGTCTTTCCTAGGCGTGTCTTTGACGTAATGCCGCTCGACTATATCCAAAACTTGGCTGAAACGTTTCAGACTGTCCAGTGAGCTGTCCGAACCTGCGGCAAAACCGCAGGCCGAGGCCGTGAAAGTCGCCAATAACAGGCCTGTGAGCCATAAGGCGGGACGTATAGCAGAACGCATATCTCTTCCTCCGTGAGGGAAAGCAACACAGCAAGAAAAGTTGCATAGTCTTTTCGCGTTGTAAAAGCAATGTAAAAATGGAGAATATCAGGTGTATGATGTATTATGGGAGGACATATGTTAGGCAAGTAAAAATAAGGGTACCAGCAAGGGCACCAGCACGGTCAGCACAATGCCGCTGAACACGGCTACGATGCCGTAGCGCTCACCGGAACTGGCAACGATCATCGGCAGGCAAGTGTCCATGGAAGTTGCGCCGCCTGCCGCAATGGGGGCAAAAGGCGAAATGTAACGCGCTATAAGAGGCCCGGCGGCCA
>WRKB01000048.1 GCA_009778295.1 Betaproteobacteria bacterium
CGGAATCGAGATCAACATATGCACATGGTCGGATTGCAGATTTTTGAGGCTTCCCTATTTTTCCGGATTCGTCAAACTTTGGGAGTCCCACCGCAAAGCCGGGGGTTTACCCAAGGGAAATTATGGGGTGCTTTGCTGTTATACCGTCAATTTTTCCTGCCGGTCTCCGGTGAATTGGATTAATTTTGTTTCTGTGCCATAGCGCAAAAGAGCCGTTTCCCTGTGCGAGGCGCTACTTTTCAATGGTACGGCAAACGAGGCAGGTCAATTTCAGGCTGCGCACGCTACAAAATTAACCGTCCTTTCTTCTCTGCAACGGTGATTTCAGCTACCATACCTGAGCGAAATTCAAGGAAGTCACTTTCGATTCCGTCACTGAAAATGACGCCGTTTTCCGGCATAGCGGATGTAATCCGCATAGGTTTGTCTGCGCTGATGCGTCCGAATACAATACTCGTGCCCGTTGTGCGGGATGGATACGGTTCCCGCACAGTAAACTGCAAACACTCCGCACTCCACGCCTGTTGCCTGCCAGGGACGAAGACTTCTTCGTTCGCACCTGTGATTCCGGTAGCGCCTGCCACGATGCTTCTGAGCCAGCCGGTAGCGCCAAGCCCCGTGGAGACGATAATGCCGCTGGAGCTCTGATACTCGCCAGTCCGGTCGTATTGGATGTGGTACCGTGCGGATACATGCGTTTTTTGCCCAATGAACAGGTCATTAACCGCATACATCACCTGTCCGTCGTTGAGCGTGGACTTTGCCATGGACACTTCGCCGATGGGTCTCTGGTTCGCAAACACATCTGGCAGCAAGGCGCGCAAATCTTTGGCCTGAAAGGGCAACAGCATACCATCCCATCGG
Organism: Betaproteobacteria bacterium; assembly: GCA_009778295.1. GTDB lineage: Bacteria > Desulfobacterota > Desulfovibrionia > Desulfovibrionales > Desulfovibrionaceae > WRKB01. Next base: position 865 of record WRKB01000048.1, read on the forward strand.
GCTGGATCGGGGTTGACGCCGATGAGCGGCTGGTTATCAAGGTATTTCAGCGTATTTGCGACGAGTCCGTCCTGTCCGACGGCTACGACAATGTCCTGTTTGCCGAATATGAAATTTGGAATATACTCGCGGCTGACAATCTGTAAACGCCCCATCTCGGACAAAATACCCTCAATCGTCCGCAGCGCTTGTTTATAGACGGCGTCCTCTTTCTGGTAATCCGTAAAGTCGCTGCCCAGGTGTTCCACATAAAAGCGGGCCTGTTCTACGGTATTGAACCGTGCTATCAGTTCCTCCAGCCGGGTTTTACGCTTGACGAGAACGAGTTTGTTTTCCGTCAGTCTTTTCATTGCAATTGTGTCCCATGATCTCCCGCAGCAGATCGGGGGTGATGTTGAGCTGCCCAATTTTGTCGGCGTTTTCGGTGAGCCCTCGGAAAGCCAGAGCCATCAGCTTGCCGGGCTGCATACCTACACTGGCAAGGCTTTGGATGACACCGGCATCCACTCCCTCCAACGCCTGCATTGCCGCCTTGAGCGAGTAGGCGCGGGTATCCGCTTCAGCGCGGGCGTTTTCCGCCGCTAGCGCCACCAAGTTCTTACGCTTTTCTTCCAGCGTGATTTCAAACAGCATTTGCTCTTCCTTCAGCAAATTTTGCTTTTGCTGGAAAATTTGCTCAGCTTCCAACTGTGCCTCCCGCACTTGGCGTTTTTTCTGCTCGATGCTGATTTCAGTGTTGTACTCGTTTTCTCTGACCTTGCGCTCCTGCTCAATTGAGGCGTTGCGCCGTTCGTATATGGCATCGTCCGCCGTTCTGAGAATCTGCTCGCGGGTGTGCGCTTCCAAGGCGCGGGTGGTCTCCTGATTGGCAAGCACGGCCAGTAACGAAAGGCTCATCACTTCAAGCCCTAATTGTTTGATCTCTTCGCTTTGGCCCAATTCCTCAAGAATTGACGCTGCCAGCGATTCCCCGGCGCGCATGGCCTCGTACAGAGTCATGGAGGCAAGCTGCTTTTTCGCCAACACCTTCACGCTGTTGATCATACGTTGGGGTAGTTTGTTCGGGTCTTCGGAGAGATAGCCGCCCTTATCTTTCAGGTTGAACGTGTAGTTCAGCATGGCGGCCGTTTCCTTGGGATGCTCCACGCGGAACACGAGTTGTCCCTGCAATGTGACGCTCTGGAAATCGGCGGTCATTTCTTCGAAGATGAAGGGCGTGTCAATGCTGCCGATGGGGAGTACAGCGATGGAAGTGTTCGGCGCATAGCAGAAAAACGTAAGACCCGCGCCCTCCATCGCGAGTTCGCCTTTCGAGTATCGCAGCACATACTCGCTGGGCTGAAACTTGAAATATTTGATATACCGCATGAAATACCTGATTCCTAACAGACAGAGGATTCCAAGTATACACAGTGTTACGCTGTTGATTACAAACATATAAGTATTCCTTTTCTGAAAAAGAGGGATTGCAAAAAAGCTGCCTCTCTGCGCCTGTGGGGCGGCCCATTTTCTGGGTTAAAGCGCCTCGTCACGCATAGGCTGGGCGTGCCTTCGGCGTGTATTATTTGTCTCGCTGATTTTGCCAGAATGACGGAATAGTGTCCATAATTTTCGTATTTTCAACAAAAAGGAGGCCAGATGCAACACAGATGGCCGTCTGTCCCGGCAAGGCAGGCAATGCGCCTCCTTCGGAATTTTTTCCATTGACCGCCAGAGTATGGTTGCACATTCGGCATCCTCAACATGGGCTGTACGCAGGCGTCATGCACGACCGCCTTTTTTCTTGCCTTTGGCAAAAATTGTCATAAGTTAATCACCGGTGCAAATCAGCGGCCCAGAGCGAGCAGCAGACAGAACGGCGCGGCGCCGGGCCTCATTATCCCTATGCAAAGGAGAAAAAAATGAAAAAGTATGGAGCGGAATTCGTTGGCACGTTTTGGCTGGTCCTTGGCGGGTGCGGCAGTGCGGTTATATCGGCGGCTTTTCCGAATGTCGGTATCGGGCTGCTTGGCGTCTCCC
>WRKB01000049.1 GCA_009778295.1 Betaproteobacteria bacterium
GGGTTTTTCCGTGAAGCAGGGCTTCCGGAAGTACAGCTCCTGTGGTCCAAGCTCGGTGACAAGCCGCTCACGCGGCTGTGCGCCGGGGACGCCGAATTCGCCACCGCCTGGCTGGCCACGGGGCTTTTGCGCCGGATTGACGGGCTGGATCTGGTCAATATCGGGCAGTACATGCAAAAAAGCGCCACCATGATACTGGCCAGGGCCGATCGGGGCATACAGAAGCCGGAGGATCTGACCGGCAAGGTGCTGCTTTCCTGGGGGGGGGATTTTGATTCGGAATTCAAAATGTTCCTGGAGCGTTTTCAGATCACCCCCAAGGCCGTTTTTCCGCTCAGCAGCAGTCTGGCTCCCATGCTCCAGGGCGCGGTCGACGCCACGCAGGCGATGTATTACAACGAATACCGTTCTCTGCTTGACCGGGGTCTGCGTGAGGAGGAGCTGGTGAAATTCGCCTTTGCGGATATCGGCCTGAATTTTGTGGGGGACGGGCTTTTTACCACCGCCCGGTACCGGGATGAGCATCCGCAGACCTGCGCCGCCGTGCAGGCGGCGGTGATCAAGGGTTGGGCCTACGCTTTTGCGCATGAGGAAGAAACGCTGGACGCGGTATTGCGCTATGTCAAGGCCAATCTGCTTGTGGCGTTCAAGGAACACCAGCGCTGGATGCTCCAGGCCGTCAAGGAGCTCGTCACCCACGGGGTCGGGCCGGATCCGGCCGACTGGGGCAGGCTGCGCAGGGAAGATTATGACGCCGTTGTCAGTATGTTGCAGGAGCAGGGGCACGACGTCAGCAGCCTTCCCTACGAGACGGTATACCGGCCCGTGTCGGTAAGGTGATCCCCGCCATGATGTTTCCCCTGCGGACGAAAATGCTGGCGATCATCGCCCTGCCGCTGATAGCCATATACGGCATGTTCATCGGGTATCATTACACCACGGGCAAAGAGCATGCCGTGGACAACGCCAGAACCGCCCTGTTTGCGCAGGCGGCGCACCAGGCTGCGACACTCAACACCCATTTCGTCTCCCTTGCGCAAGTGGCGCAGACCCTATCCACCCTTTTTTCCCGCGGATTTTTTATCAAGGAGGACGTTTTTTTCCCGGTCCTTGACGGACTGATCAAGGAGAATCCGTCTATTTCCGGCATGACGGTGGCTTTCGACGCCTATGCGTTTGACAAGCAGAAGAAATTTTTTGCGCCGCATGTGTACAAACCCGCCGATCTGTACGTCCGGCGTAGCGTTATCGAGCCGGAATCCAACTATGATTACCAGTTCTATGACTGGTTCCTCGTGCCCAAGGTGACCGGCGCCATGGCCTGGTCGGATCCCTACGTTGACGCCGCCTCGGAGAAGGCGCTTGTGGTCAGTTTCAGCGCCCCCATCATGCGGGACGGGAAATTTATCGGAGTGACCAAGGTCGATTCGCTCGTTGAAGACATCAGGAGCAAGCTGGCCGCGTTGAAGATCGAGGGGGGCTATGCCGTACTCACCAGCAAGGTGGGCACTATTATTTCCCATCCCAATTCCGGATATATTCTGCAGCATACTCTGGCGAGCCTGGCCCGCGTCCAGAAGAACGCGGAGCTGGAAAAGCTCGCCTACACCCTGCTTCGGGAGGGCGGAGAGGGCGTTGTCCGCATGGACGCGACGCCGACGGAGAAGGCGATGTGGATTGCTTACGCGCCTGTGGAAAGCACGGGCTGGACCTTGCTGGCCGTTGTGCCGGAAGAAAGCATCCTCAGTGCCGTGATGCGCTCGCTGATGGCCTATACGATAGTTCTGGCCTATACCGCGCTGTCGCTGTTCCTGGTGCTGTATTTCCTGGTGACGCGCGAGGTCTCCCGTCCCCTGCAGGCTTTCCATGCGGCGGCGCTTCGCCTCGGCGAAGGGGACCTGGACAGCAGGCTCGACTTTGCTGCGCCGAACACGGAAATAGAAATGATGATAAATGTTTACAACAGCATGGTGACGCGCCTGCGCGATACGCTGCAGATCCGCGCCCGCGATATTGCCGCCCGGCATATGGCCGAGGAGGAAAATCAGGCCAAAAGCGATTTCCTGGCCCGGATGAGCCATGAAATACGCACGCCCATGAACGGTATCCTGGGGCTGAGCCATCTGGTGCTTCAGCAGAATCCCCCCGCCAAGCTGAAGGGATACCTTGAAAAAATTTACAACTCCGCGTTGGGGCTGCTGGCAGTGCTCAATGACATCCTGGATTTCTCCAAAGTGGAGTCGGGCGTCATGGAGACGGAACATGTGCCCTTTGGGATCAACTCGCTGCTCACCTCGTTGTGCGAAGACATGCAGGGGCGCGCCGAGGCGAAAGGGCTCGCGTTTGAACTGCGCGTTACCCCGGCGCTGCCGGGCATGCTCGTGGGAGATGCGCCCCACCTGCGGCAGGTTTTACACCATCTGCTGGACAACGCGATAAAATTCACCGAACAGGGGCAGGTCTCCCTGAGCGTCGAGACGGAAGGTGAAAGCGAGCGCCAGGTCTCCGTGCATTTTCTGGTCCGGGACAGCGGCATCGGCATCTTGCCCGCGCAGCAGCAGCAGATATTTGAAGGCTTTTCCCAGGCCGACGGCAGCATGACGCGCCGGTACGGCGGCACGGGACTGGGCCTGACATTGAGCAAGCGCCTGGCGGAGTTGATGGGGGGCAGACTTTGGGTGGAGTCAGAACCGGGTCAAGGCAGCACTTTCCATTTGCATTTGCCTTTTGACAACTTTTTAGTTTATTGAAATTCCAGACAGAGCGCCATGAAAAATGTTCCTCCGCTCTGTGCGGGGATTTGCCCATAAACCCCCGCCGTGGGGTTGCCGCAGGGCGAATGTCCTTCGCCGTCAGCGGCAAGCTCCCAGTGAAAATGCTCTTGTGTCATGTCTCCC
>WRKB01000050.1 GCA_009778295.1 Betaproteobacteria bacterium
GCTAATGTCGCGTGACGCGACACTCGTCGCACCCTCAAGGGGATGTGCGCGAGGCGGCGTGAATAAAACAAAAACCGCGTTTTTGCCTCGCGTTCTTCACGCTGAACCTACAGGGCGCAATATGGCACGGGAGTGGAGTGCCCTTGAAAATGTGTATCCGCTCTGCTAGGGATTTGCTTGTAACTCCTTGCCATAAGAAGGAAGCCGCATGCCCCTGGAAAAAGATGCCGCCTATGTTCTCAATGCCTTTGCGGCACTTGCCGCTATCCCCAGGCCCTCCAAGCAGGAAAAAGCCGCTAGCGACTATCTGAAGCACTGGGCACAAGCGCATGGTCTGAGCGTTATTCAGGACGCCAGCAATAACGTCATCATGGAAAAGGAAGCCTCGCCCGGCTGCGAACATGCTCCGCTTACAATTCTGCAGGCGCACATGGATATGATCTGCGTACGCGATGAGAATATCACGGGCACGGAATATGACCCGGCCAAGCATCCGGTACGCCTACGAAAAAATCCGCAGACCAACACCCTAAGCGCCGAAGGCACCAGTCTGGGAGCGGATGACGGCATCGGCGTAGCCATGATTCAATACCTGTTCCAGGCGAAAAAATTGCGGCATGGCCCGTTGCGCGCCATCATTACCACAGACGAGGAAGCGGGAATGAGCGGCGCGTCCAATCTGGATGCAGTGCATTTGAACGCCGTCTATCTCATCAACCTTGATTGGGAAGTCTATGGTTCACTGTGTAACAGCTCGGCCGACATCACGGTCTATCGATTCAGACGTCTCCTCTCCATGCGGCCCCCCCGACTGAACAGCGCCTATCAGCTTGTCGTCAGTGGACTCACCGGTGGGCATTCCGGGATCAATATCCATATGGGCCGGGCAAACGCGCTTTGTATGGCGGCACATATCCTCACCACACTGCGAAGGATGGGCGTTGGTTTTGAATTGGCGAATTTTGAGGGCGGTACAGCCAGCAATGCCATCCCCGCCAGAGCTGATGCGCTTGTCTGTCTGGACAGCGCCCAGGCAAAGCGCGCCGTGAGCATCGCCGAAGAGGCTGTGGAAAAATTTGAAGCTGCCTACAAAGAACGGGAACAGAACGCTCTGGTGAAATTTTTTCCTTGTCCCACGCCGCAATACATCCTATCCGGGGCAGACACGGACGCGCTGCTCGATCTCATCACGGCTACACGTAGCGGAATACACTCCATAAGGCACCCTCCCGGGGGAATTGTAGAAAGTTCCAGTAATCTCGGACTGATCCGTATAGAAAACAGGGATAGGGCGACGGCAGAAATTGCAGCACGCAGCTCTGTGCAATGGCATTCGGAAGAAATGCGCCACAGCTTTGAAACATTGGCTGTACTGACCGGATTCGACCTTGACGTTCCCAGCGCCAGCCCGGCCTGGCCCATGAGGCCTGACAGCCGACTGGCGGAATACGCCTGTACAGCCTTCAAGGAGCTGACCGGGAGAAGCATGACGGTTGAGCCGGTACATGCGGGACTCGAATGCGGCATTTTTGCCCACAAGAACCCGAAGCTGGATATGATTTCCATCGGACCGCGCATCGACAATGCCCACAGCACATCAGAAACTCTCTACCTGGACGGGCTGCCCAACACCCTGCGCTGTATTATAAAAACACTTGAAAAAATTACAGAATATTACGACAGCGGATGCTAGCCTTTCAGTACGATGACCGGCTTGAAGTGATCCGTAATATCAACCACAACGCCTTCCTGCGCGCGTAACACAGGGCCGATATCTTTATAGGCCCACGGGGCTTCATCCAACATGGCGGCATCCGTGCGGCAGGCGATACCTTGCATAAGCCTTCGCAGTTCTTTGACGTCACCCTCCTTGGCCGCCGCCGTGCGAGAAAATCTGCGTCCGGCGCCGTGCGAGGCCGAAGAAAGATACGTGTCATTTCCCAGACCCACGGTGATATATACCCCGTCGCGCTGGTTGGCCGGAATCACGCCGAATTGGCCTTTTTCCGCTGGAGTCGCGCCTTTGCGGTGCAGCACCAGATGCGCGGCGTTTCCGGCAATCCGGGCGTGATTGTGAGTTTCATTAATAAAAGTAGGGGTACTCATAAGCGTAGCGCATTGCGGCGTGCTAAAGGCGAGAGCCAACAAAACCTGCTCCAGCATGTGGCGGCGGTTTTCCAGGGCGAAATCCAGCGCCCACTGCATGTCCGCCAGATAGGCCTGTCCGAGTACAGAATGTAAAGGCAGAAGCCTCCCTCTTTTCATGTATGAAGCGGCGATATCGTAGCCACAACGACGAGAACCGGAATGGACGGTTACGCCAAGCTGCCCGACGGCGTTCACGCCAAGTTCCAGAAAATGGTTGCCGCTGCCGAGCGTCCCGAGTTGCGCGGCCACAAGCGGGGCTATGGTTTTTTCCAGGGCTTTGTCACCACAGGCAGAACGAAAGCTCATACCGCTGTCCGTGTTGTGACTTTTACCGAGACCGGCGGGAATCCGTTGCAACAGCAGAGCAAAAAGATCCTCCCGATTCTTTTTAGCATCCAGGCCAAGCTCGACAAGGTTTTTTTTCGTGTTAACGTGGCACATGCCGCAACCAATGTCATAACCGACAAAGGAAGGACACACCGTCCCGCGCAAGAGAGCGACGCCGCCGATGCACAGGTCGTAGCCCGCATGGACATCAGGCATAATGACAAGCCGTGTAAGCTCCGGTAATTCCAGCACCTTGAGAATCTGCTTCTGCGCTTCCACGTCGATATTGTCCCAAGGGAGCGTCAATGTCAGCTTGGCGTGTTGCATATACTTTACAGTAAGATGTACAAAGAAATGTTTACTGGAAGTCATTTCATAATTCATTATGGAATGGCTTCTACCCCGCCCGAAAGGGCGGGGCG
>WRKB01000051.1 GCA_009778295.1 Betaproteobacteria bacterium
TGGGCCGAAAAAGGAAAAATTGCCTTGGGAGTCTGCGTATCTGCCGCCGCCGTCAGGCCGGGGGGGGGAATAAATCAGTGACGGAGGAGTCTCCGACAAGGGCACGATTTTGCGCGCAGCGCACCGATACCGGCACGGACAGCGGCTGGAATTTATTTGTTTTTCTGTGATCTTCAGGTCGTAAAAGACAAGCGCGCCTATTGCGACAAAAAAGAGGGTAAGCACTATGTTGAAGCTACTCATATTTGCCCCCCTTGATTATATCCGAAACGCGCAAGAGCAAGAAGCACGAATGCAAAAAAAGCAGCATACCAACTGGCAGCAACAATCGCCCCGGCGAGTACTCCGATACTGAGCCAGTATGCGAATCCGCACGGCTGCCCTCAACTGCCCCTGCGCCCGGCACGGCGTAAACGGTAAGGAGGGGGTGCCTATGCTAAGGTTGAAACTTGGCGATGATCTATTGGCTACACGCTTTAGCCTTAGGCAGATTACTTGAAAATTGTCGTGAAAGATAAAGACCACCTGCGATCATTGCAACGCCTGCAAAATCTTTTGCTGCCAATGGCGTTCCGAGCACAATAGCGGAAAGGATGAGGCCGAAAACAGGATTGAGGAGATGATAGGTAGAGGCGATACCTGCTCCAGTTACTCGAATAAGGAAAAACCAGAGTCCCATGCCGCCGATCGTCACCACGATGGCAAGGTAGACGATGGCAGTCGCTGAAACAATATGCCAGTTCAGCACGGAGTGGGCAGACGCTAGGGCGAAAGGCCCAAGGCCGACAGCGCCGACAAGTGACTGCCAAAAATTCATCTCAGGAATGGAATACGCTTTGGCTTTTGTGCGAAACGCAACTGTCGCGATTGAGAATGCCAGAGTCCCGACCAACGCGCTGATGATGCCGCGCCAATCAGTAGAGTTGGAGAAAGTTGCACCCGTAATAACAACGACACCAGCTACACCCAATACTACGCCTGCAAATTGACGCCATAGAATACTTTCGGCACCGAACGCCGAGAGCTTTCGCCAGAAAACTTCAGGAAGAGCAAATGGACAAAGCCGCTTAGATTGGCGTCCGAATTTGACGACCTGCCTCAGTCCGTAAAGCGCCGGAGCGGGCGTGCCTTTACAAAGTCCATCTTATGGACTTTGTCATCCTGATTGCCCCCAAGAGGATCGATCAATATGCGATGCGTAGACGCGGTGCTAACCGGCGGTTGGCGTGGAAGCTGCTTCTTCGCTTTCTTCTTCAGCGCCGGGCAGGTGGACGGCAACGACGCAATAGTTTGTGGAATACACGGCAGAGATGCCTTGAGGCAGGGGCAGGTCGGCTACATGGATGGCTGCGTTGATTTCAAGCTCCGTGACATCAATCGTAATTTTTTTCGGCATATCCAGCGGCTTGCCGGACAGACGCACATTTTCGCGGTATGTTTCAAGTTGGCCACCCAATTTTACGCCTTTAGAAATGCCGATGAATTCCAAGGGCACACGGACGACAACTTCCCTGTCCAGATCAACCCCGTAAAAATCGACATGCAGGAAGGCGCGTTTATACGGGTGGTATTGCACATCCCATACCAACGCGGGGTACTGATCTTTCTTTCCGTTGTCGTCGATTTCAATATTAAACACCGTATTCCTGCCAACGGCGGCAAGTAGTTTCTCCATAGGCAGCGAGGGAATCTGGACGGCAATGTTCTCACCTTGACCGTTATAAAATACGCCCGGCACCAGAGCATCGGCGCGTAAACGGCGGTTCGCACCTTTGCCAAGGCCGCTGCGTTTCTGCACGTGTAAGGTTTTTTCAATCGACATGGTTTTCTCCTTATACAAAAAGGACGCTCACCGAGGAGCCGGTGTGGATGTTATGGATGGATCTGGCCAGAAGTCCGGCCATACTCAGACACTTGAGTTTGGGGCAGCAGTCGAGCTTGTCGCTCTGCGGAATCGTATCGCTGACAATGATCTGGCTGAAATGAGAAGCATTGATACGATCTATAGCCGGTCCTGAAAACACGGCATGGGTCGCGCAAGCCATCACCTCTTTGGCGCCGTTGTTGAAAAGCACTTCACCGGCGGCGCACAGGGTTCCGGCAGTATCAATCATGTCATCCAGCACAATGGCGGTCTTGTCTTTCACATTGCCGATAAGATGCATCGCCTTGGCCTGATTAGGAGTATCGCGGCGCTTATCCACAATGGCGAGTCCGGCTTTAAGGCGTTTTGCATAAGCGCGTGTGCGTTCCACGCCACCGGCATCCGGAGAGACGAAGACGAGATCTCCGCCGTTTACGGTACGCAAATATTCCAGAAAAACTGGAGCGGCAAACAAATTGTCAACTGGGCAGTCGAAGAACCCCTGAATTTGTCCGGCGTGCAGGTCAATGGTGACCATACGCTGGGCGCCTGCGACAGTCAGAAAGTCCGCCACCATTTTTGCGCTGATGGGCGCCCGGGGGCTGACTTTGCGATCCTGGCGGGCATAGCCGTAATAGGGCACTACGGCGGTAATGCGTCCGGCACTGGCGCGTTTCAGCGCATCGAGCATCAGGCAGAGCTGAATGAGGTTTGTATTGACCGGCATGCATGTAGGTTGAATAACAAAGACATCATCTCCACGGACATTATCACTTATTTCGATGCGAAGTTCACCATCGCTGAACGTGCTGGTAAGGGTAGGGGTGAGCTGGCAACCCAGATGATTGCATATGGCTTTGGCTAGCTCCGGATGGGCTGAACCGGTCAGGATTTTAAGATCGCCGTACATGATCAAACCTTGCTGAAGTGTGTACCCTGCACGCAAAAAATATGGCTGGGGCGGAAGGATTCGAACCCTCGGATGACGGGACCAAAACCCGTTGCCTTACCGGCTTGGCGACACCCCAGTACTTGCCTATCAGTTGGAGCGAGAACGT
>WRKB01000052.1 GCA_009778295.1 Betaproteobacteria bacterium
CAGGTGAGCATGGATACCTGGTGCAATATCAGCCTTGATGAAAACGAGGACGCGCATCAGGCCATACCCATTCTCATGCCGGGAGTGATTATTCCCACTCAGGAGGGCGGCTGTTTTTACTGCGGATTCGGTGACCATAGCGCGGCGGAATGTCCCACGCACTGCCTTCCTGTAGAGAGCGCCTCTCCCTGGCGCAAGCTTGCAGAGCTTTCTTTTGACGATATTAACGAGGCGCTGCGCCGTTTGGCAGCGGTACTGACGGAAAAGGGAAGCGCGGGTTACGAATCCATGCTTGAAGCCGAAGATGGTCTCGGCACTCTGCTGCGTGCAATGCTCGACATCAACGCCGTCTCCCAGTTGCGCATGGTTTCCCGCATTTGGCTCGCCAAGTCAAAGGATTATCCCCGTTGTCTTGAAGATACTCCCCATCCCAAAGACAATACCCCGGTATGGGAACTGCTGGAACAGCTCTGTGCAGCGCAGCCGGAAAAGCTGGGCAGGATTGAAAAAGACATTCAGACAGCCGTCCAGCGTTCTCCGCGTGACGGAAGACTGCGCACTCTGCTCGGTTTTTGCAGTATCTCCAAGGGGGATTTTACTACTGCCCAGGCCTGCTTCAAGGATGGAGCCGCACTGACGCATTCGAGTCTTATTCAGGCCTGGAATGAATATCTCGAGGCCAGAACCCTGGAAATTCAGGGCCGGTATACCGAGGCCTTTGATCTGTACGGCAATGTACAGCGTCTGATCCCCTCATGGACCGATGTGTCCTACCGTCTGCTGGTATGCAAGATAAAGCTGGGCTTCGGCGAGCAGACGCTTGATCAGGTTCGCGCCCTGGTTGCGGCGCAACCGGATTATTTTAACCGTTGTCTGATCGACCCGGAACTCGAACGCGGCCATCTGCTTATTTTGTCCACCCTGTACCCGCTCTGGATGGAACTTTCTAGCGGCGCCGCCATGGAACATACGCGTTTGCAGGAGTTGAACGCGCAGATACATGCCTGGTATCCTCCGGACCATCCCATTGCCCGGCGTTTGGGAGATGCCACGCGGACATTGCAAAACTTGGCGGAAATAAAAAATTATGCCGCCTGTCTGCATGTACGCAATATCCGGCCTGAACTGGAAAAGGATTTCGCGGAGAGTACGCAAAAAGAAATAGAAATCCTTCAGGGGCACTACAAACGCTATCTTGCCATTTTGCAACAGATCCGCGATGAGGCATCGTGGTTCCCGTTCCCAACCTTGCTTACGGCTTTCAACAAGGAATTCAACGCCTGCGCGAACATCATCAACTGGGCTTTCGGCTCGAATTTCAAGGAATCCGAGGTCTACAAAAAAGCTCTCGACACTACTGCCGATGTGGAAGAACGGCTGAAACACCTGAAAAGGCGCCTGAAATTCCTGCGCATGGTGCGCGACACCACGCTGTTTGCGCTTACCATGGGTAAAACCTTCTTCTGGGTGGAGATCATCAGCCTGTTGATCTGCTTCCTGCTGGTGCCCGGTATTGTCTATTTCGGACACAAGGCGGGACTGGGCTGGCTGCAGGAGCTGCTGGCCGGGCAGATATGGGAAATCCAGAAGGTGCTGATACTGATTGTGACCATTATCGCGCTCGGCGTTGCGGCCCTGCGCAGTACGCTTATATTCGAAAGACGCCGCGACAGGTTTATTGCGGAGGCAAAAGAGCAGCGGGAAAAAAACCAGCAGATGCGCCTGGAAAGAATCCGGCAGCAACGCAGGGCGGAAGCTGAAGCCAAGGCCAAGACGGAGGCTGAAGAGGCCAAACGCCTGAAGCTGGAAGAGCTGCGGCAGCGCACACAGAACGATTAGAGCATAAGCACCATGATGGCCTCCCACTTGAATCAGAGGACCTCCATGCTATGTTGTTGTCCGTCTGCCTCTGTGAAATCATAGAAAACACCTTGTATGTTTTCTTTCGATTCATTCCTCCGAAAAAACCACCCGAAAGCCCATGTGCTTGTTCCCCTTGTCCGCGGGGGCACTGAGCCGGTTGCCCCCCCGGATGACTTCCGGAGTACACATCCAACATCCGCCGCGTAGCACGTGCAGCTCATCTACCGCCAAGGCACAATAATCCTGTATCTGCGGCGCGGAGGGCAGTTCCTCGTACCCGTCTTGCACCCATTCCCAAACATTGCCGTACACATCATACACTCCATAGGGATTCGGTTTTTTTTGTCCCACAGGGTGCGTCGTGCCGCCGGCATTCGCGGCAAGCCAGGCATAGGCGTCCAGATCGGCGGATGCTTTTTCCCAAGCCTGGGGATCGCGCAGGAAAAAGAAGGGTGTATTCCCCCCTCCCCCGGCCGCAAGCTCCCATTCCGCTTCGGTGGGCAAACGGTAGCGCCCGTGTTTTTCCCTGGCGTTCAGGCGCTTGATAAATTCCTGCGCATCGTTCCAGGACACGGAGTCCACAGGATTGACCGGGCCGGTGAAAAAAGAGGGATTCTTTCCCATCACCTCTTTCCATTGGGTCTGAGTCACTTGGCAGACGCCGAGGTAGAAGGGTTTGCTGACGAGAATTCTGCTGTACGTCTTGCGCTCTTCCCCGGCATCGTTTTTGCTCGTAAAGGTCCTCGTGAAGGATCCTGCGGGGATCCGCACAAACTCCATGCCGATGTTGTTGGTGTATGTTTGCGCGTCTTGCCGCAGGCCGGCTTCGGTCCGGGCGGCAAAGGAGGATGCGCAAGGTCCGGCGCAGACCAGAACGAACAGGGCCGGCAGGAAAAGGAAACTTTTGGGCATGACTCACTCCGATTTTTTCATCGCGGCGATTATTCGCCGCTGCGAATGGCGGCGTAGGGATCCATGCGGGTTGCGGCCAGAGCGGGCCAAAGCGCCGTCAGAACGGACGCAACGATGATCAGGGCCGCAGCGGCGAGCATGCGCGGTGCATCGGAAGACAG
>WRKB01000053.1 GCA_009778295.1 Betaproteobacteria bacterium
GCGCGCACTTGGCCCTCATCTCCGATGCCGGCATGCCGATCGTCGCGGATCCCGGATACCGGCTGGTGCGTTCGTGCCGGGAAGCAGGCATATCTGTCTCCGTCATTCCTGGGCCCAGTGCTCCGATAACCGCCTTGGCAGGCAGCGGCATCGCCCCTTTGCCTTTTACCTTCCTCGGTTTTTTACCGCGCGACGCAGCTAGACGGAAGAAAATCTTTTCCGCTTTTGCCCACACCCCCGGCTGTCTTGTTTTTTTTGAACGCAAGGATCGCCTCGCCGCAAGCCTTGCTGACGCATATGCCCTATTGGGACAACGGGAGCTGTGTATCGCCCGTGAATTGACCAAGACTCACGAAGAATTTATACTGACACGATTGTCGGATTTTAAAAACGCGAGTGCAAATTTGCTTGGAGAGCTTACCATAGTGATTGGCCCTGTTTTGGCCCCCTGTAAAGGCTCTGAGATGGAAGCACGGGCGATGCTGCGGGAGGAAGAAACGCGTGGCGGACGCCCCAGAGAAATAGTGCGCCGTGCGCAATCACGCCTCCGCGGCTGGACCGGCAGCGAACTTTACGTGTTGTTGACCCGCAAATAGCAAGAAGCTCTCATGCTGGGCACGCGCCCGGTCAACTTCCCTGAATGACAACATACTGGAGCCTCCTGTGAGCGAAGCTAATAGCGTATGTTCATCCGCGCTGACTCGCACGGTGCGCGCCGCCTCCACCCTCCACGCACGTCCCGCCGCACACCTGGTACAGGCGGTTCAGAGCTTCGATGCCAAACTTGTTCTGCTCCGCGGCAAGACCCGGGCGGACGCCAAAAGCATACTGGATATTCTCGCCCTTTCCATCCAGGAAGGCGACTGGCTTGTGCTTGAAGCCAGCGGCACCGATGCAGGTGCGGCTTTGGAAGTGCTTGCCGGGTTGTTCACATCGGGTTTTAAGGGATAACAGTGGCACGGCTTGTTCTTTTTGGCATACCGATCTCGCCTGGCATCGCCATCGGAAAGGCGAGCCGTGTACAGCGGCCCGCCCTGCGAAGGGCACGGATGTCCATTATGCCTGACGCTACGGAAACTGAGGTACACCGTCTGCATGAGGCAGCTCAAAAAGTCAGGGAGGAACTGGCATGCGCCAGGGAATTCGTGCCGGCCTATTTGCCAGAGCAGAGGGAAATCATTGCCTCCCATATGCTCATTTGCCAGGATCCCAAGCTCTTGCAAGGCGCGGTCGAGTATATCCGCGAACAGTCTATGAACGCCGTGTGGGCTTTGGAAAAAACCGGGGAAAGCCTGTGCGCAGCTTTTCGCGCCATAGATGACCCCTATCTGCGCGAACGCGTGCAGGACATACGGACGGTAATAGGCCGTATCCAAAGCTGCCTGTATGGCGACAAATACATAGCTTCAGAACAGGAGACCCCGGCAGTGTTGCTGGCGGAAGAACTTTCTCCTGTGGATGCCATAGAATTGAAGCTGGAACGCCTTCTTTCCCTAGTTACAGTAGAAGGGGGGCAGGCGACCCATACGGCCATTCTTGCCCGTAGTCTGCATATCCCGGCGGTAGTAGGAGTTCCCGGCCTGCTTGAATCCTCACGGGAGGGCGAACTTGTTATCGTTGATGCCCTCAAGGGCTGCATTTATCTGGAGCCGGATGAGACGGAGCTGGCGGAATTTGTTCGCCGCCAGGAGGAATACTCTCACTGGCGGGAACAGGTGCGTCGTAGTGCTTATCTTCCTGCTGAAACGCTTGATGCGGTGCGGATCGAAGTGCAAGCCAACATTGAAGAAGCCAAGGAGTGCGAGGCGGTGTTGGAAAGCGGTGCTGAAGGCATCGGCCTGTGCCGGACGGAACTTGCTTATTTGAAAGGCAAAAGTTTGCCGACAGAAAACGTGTTATACGAAGAATACCGCACTATCGCACAGAGCCTGGCCCCTGCGCGCGTGATTTTCCGCACGCTGGATCTGGGAGCAGACAAGATGAGCGAACAGCAGCAGGAACTCAGGGAAGCCAATCCTGACCTCGGACTGCGCGCCATCCGTTATTGTCTGAGGCATCAGGACGTTTTTCGCACGCAACTGCGCGCCCTCCTGCGGGCCGGCGCTCATGGCAACGTCGCTGTCATGCTGCCCATGATCACGGGGATTCAGGAACTTGAGACGAGCAGGCGCATCATCAACGAGGTTGCAACGGAACTGTGCGCAGAAGGGATGCCCTGTGATCCGCATATTCCTGTAGGCGTGATGATTGAAGTCCCCGCCGCAGTGATGATTGCCGACGCGCTTGCCAGAGAAGTGGATTTCTTCAGTATCGGCACCAACGATCTTATCCATTATCTCTTAGCAATTGACCGCCGCAACACACATGTGGCCTACCTGCACGAGCCTTTGCATCCTGCCGTGGTGCGCGCGGTGAAACACGTCATTGATTGCGCGCATCATGAAGGCATCGGCGTTTCCATTTGCGGCGAATTGGCAGCTGACCCTTATTGCCTGCCTATCTTCCTGGGAATGGGCGTAGATGTTCTTTCCGCATCGCCGCAACGCGTGCCAATCCTCAAACATCTGGCGCGCAAGCTGCGCAAGGAAGATTGTACCGAGCTTGCCCATTCCGTACTCATGACTACGGATGTCGCCGCCGCAAATCGGATGGTCACGGAAGCGCTGTTTGAATTGCTGCGCGAGGAGGTAGATTTCCACTTCACCATGATCCATACCTCCTGATATGCCGGTTCACGTCACTACAAGGCATCTCATAATCACCCTGCGTTGATTATGAAATGCTCGCTTCGCCGAAAAGCGTGGTTTTCGGCTCGCACACGGCGGCTGCGCCGATGCGCCGTCCTCATGGACGGCGAGCCACTCAAGAAAAAATTTGGGATGGCTCCTATAGGGAGGTTCTCATGCATAAGAAGAACACGAATTCCGTTATCGCCCA
>WRKB01000054.1 GCA_009778295.1 Betaproteobacteria bacterium
CGTCTTTGAAGATGCTATCGTGGGCGGCGTTATCCCCCGCCAGTATATCCCGGCTATCGACAAGGGCATCCAGGAAGCCGCTGCTCGTGGTTATCTGGCCGGTTTCCCGGTAGTCGATTTCAAGGCACGCGTCTATGACGGCAGCTACCATACTGTGGATTCATCGGAAATGGCCTTCAAGGTCGCCGGGTCCCTGGCCTTCAAAAAAGGCATGGAAACACTCAAACCCCTCCTGCTTGAACCTATCGTGTTGCTCAGCGTATCCGTACCCGATGAAAACATGGGCGATGTAATAGGCGACCTGTCCTCACGCCGGGGAAAGGTGCTCGGTTCCGATTCCCAAGCCGGGATCACCGAAATCAAGGCCCACATCCCCATGAGCGAGGTTTTACGTTACGCCCCCGACTTGCGCTCCATGACAGGCGGCCAGGGAGTGTTCACCATGGAATTTGCCCACTATGAAGAAGCGCCTCCGCCGGTAGTTGAAAAAGTCATCACGGAAAACGCCAAGGAAAAGAAAGAAGAATAGGAGGAAAGGCATGGCTGCCGTATCGATCAACGCGCAATGGTGCAAAGGCTGCGGTATCTGTGTGGCCTTCTGCCCCAAAAACACCCTGGAAATAAACCGGGAGGACAAAGCTTTTCAGGCCAGACCGGACGACTGCATCCGTTGCGGCATGTGCGCCTTGTACTGCCCTGATCTGGCCGTTACCGTCGACTTGCCCCCCGCAAAGGATAAAAGCTCGCAACAGGAGGCACAGGCATGAGTTCTGAACTTCTTTTCGTGCAAGGCAATGAAGCCTGTGTACGGGGAGCTTTGTATGCGGGTCTGCAGTTTTTTGCAGGCTATCCTATTACCCCGTCCACGGAAGTTGCCGAACATCTTGCAGAAATGTTGCCCAGACAGGGCGGTTGTTTTATTCAGATGGAAGATGAAATCGCTTCCATGTGCGCTATCATCGGCGCTTCGCTCACCGGCGCGAAATCCATGACCGCCACCAGCGGCCCCGGTTTCTCATTGATGCAGGAAGCGCTCGGCTATGGCATGATGACTGAAGTTCCCTGCGTGGTTGTCAGCGTACAACGGGGGGGGCCTTCCACCGGTCTGCCCACCAAGGTAGCGCAGAGCGACGTGAACCAGTCCCGTTGGGGCGTACACGGCGACCATTCGGTGATAGTGCTGACCGCTTCCTCGGTGCAGGATGTTTTTTCCATTACGGTTGAAGCGTTCAACATGGCGGAAACATACCGCACCCCCGTCATTCTGCTCTTTGATGAGGTGGTGGGGCATATGCGCGAACGGCTGGATCTGCCCGCCCCCGGCGTCTTACCGGTTGTGGACAGGCTGCGGACCTCTGTCAAACCCGGCATCAACTACCATCCCTATCTGCCGCGCGAAGACGGCCGCCTGCCCATGTCGGACTTCGGAGGCATGCACCGGTATAATGTCAGCGGCCTGTTCCATGACATCTGGGGCTTTCCGACCGAACAGCCCGAAACAGTGGATAAATTGCTGCATCATCTTGTGGACAAGATTGAAAACCGTGCCGGCGAAATCGCCCGCTGGAAAGAATACCACCTTGACGATGCGGAAGAAATGCTCATCTCCTACGGTTCTTCGGCGCGTAGTGCCCGCCATCTGGTAGAAAGCCTGCATCAGCGCGGCCACAAGGTAGGCTTGCTGGAACTGCAGACGCTTTGGCCCTTCCCCGCCAAGCTGGTGCGCGAAAAAACTGCGAAAGCCCAAAATGTCTATGTGGTTGAAATGAACATGGGGCACATCCTTGCCGAAGTGAAAAAGGCCGTGCGAAATCCCGACAGAGTCTATCTTGCCAACCGAACCGACGGACAACTGATCGCGCCTGCGGATATCGGCAAGGTAATGCGCGTCATTGAAGGCAGAGGGGTGTGACATGAACGTGAATAAGCTTATCCGCGACCGTTTTTTCCCGCATATCTGGTGTCCCGGCTGCGGGCACGGCACTGCACTCAATGCGCTTCTGCATGCCGTGGATGAACTGGGGATTGATCAATCTTCCATTGTCATGGTTTCGGGCATCGGCTGTTCGGCACGCATGTCCGGCTATGTGGACTTCCACTCCATGCATACCCTGCACGGAAGGGCGCTTGCCTTCGCCACCGGGGTTAAACTCACCCGGCCGGAACTGAACGTGTTCGTGCCCATGGGCGACGGCGACGGTCTCGCCATCGGCGGTAACCACTTCATCCATGCTGCCCGGCGCAATATCGACATGACTGCCATTTTGCTCAACAACCGTATCTATGGCATGACCGGCGGCCAATTTTCCCCTCTTTCCGGACGGGGAATAAGCGCCACGACCGCTCCCTACAAAAGCATCGACCCGGACTTTGATACCGTGAAGCTGGCCTTGGGCGCAGGAGCAAGCTTCGTTGCCCGCAGCACCACCTTCCATGTAAAAGAGCTGGCCGGCATCCTGAAGAAGGCCATCCTGCACAAGGGGTTTTCGCTGGTGGAAGTGCTTTCCCAGTGCCCAACCTATTTCGGACGCCGCAACAAAATGGGCGATGCGGTCAAGATGATGCAGTGGTTCCGTGACAATACGGCGAAAATCGGCTCCAACAAACTTGAAGAGCATCCCGACTATCTGCCGCGTGGTATTTTCAGAGAAACAAATGCCCCGGAATACTGCGCCGAATACGCGCGCATGTCGGCAGGCGCCAGGGAGGACCGGATATGACCGAGAGATACCGTTTTCTTTTTTCCGGTTCTGGTGGACAGGGCGTCATCAGCATGGGCATCCTGCTGGCGGAAGCCGCCGTGCTCCATGACGGCCTCATAGCCGTACAGACCCAGTCTTACGGTCCTGAAGCCCGCGGCGGCGCAACGCGTTGCGACGTCATCGTTTCAAACGGTCCCGTCCATTTCCCCAAGGTGATTCAGCCCAACATTCTGATCGCCC
>WRKB01000055.1 GCA_009778295.1 Betaproteobacteria bacterium
GTACGCGGCCGGCGCGGGGTTCCGGCGTGGCTGTCAAGGAAAGATTTTGATCCAATGATAAAGGGATGAACTGTTCGCCTGCGGGAGCAAAACTTGGCCCGTATTCCACGGGCTGCGGCAAATCCAGGGGCAGCTCGACGTCCGGTGCTCCATTCTCATGTCGCGTGGAATCCGTTCCCGGCGCAGGGGAAACAACGTGTTGCTGCAGAATCTCCGACACTTTTTTCCTAAGACCGTCGCGCGTAACAGGTTTGACAAGCCTGTGGACATTCTCAAAGCTGCTCAGCCCGTTCCAGGCTCCGCCTTCCGACTCGATGGCAAGTACGGGCGTTGCGGGCAATTCCCGTTCGTGTTCCCAGGCGAGAAACATTTTCAGGGTATCAAGGTTTTCTGCTTCGGGCATGTCACAATCAATGAGAAGCAAAGCAGCGCGTTCCTTCCGGCATGTCTGCACGGCGTCCTCAATATTCCTGGCTTCTTCAACGGAACAGGGCAGGCCTTCCAGAAGAAAGGCCAGCAGTTGGCGGTTGCTTGAAAGTTCATCGATAATGAGGACGCGTCCGGTCTGCATCATTGCGTCCATTTCCATCTGAGGAGCGGGCTGGGTTTTGAGTTGGAGGGTAAACGTAATGGTGGCTCCCCGGGCGTCGCTTTCTGCGCTCATGCTGCCCCCTTGTATGCCGGTCAGTTCCCATGCCCTGGCCAGGGCGAGGGAACTGCGCGTGTGCGGGGGCATGCCAGAACCGCTATCGCTTATGGAGAAGAGCAGATGACCGGGATTCACGCTTTCCGGGACACGGCGTACCGCCAGCTGCACAAAACCTTGCTGGGTAGCGCGGATGGAACTTTCCATCAACAGGCGTATGACCTGCGCGATGCCTTTGACATTGCCCAAATAATATTGGGGCAAGTGCGGCGGCATGAACCAGGAGATTCTCAGGCCTTTACGTTCTGCTTCTCCTGCCAGTTGGTTATGGGCTTCGCACAGAAGTTGCGGCAAGTTGAACACCGTGTGTGCGGGACCGCGATCCAACAGCATGTCGGATGCGGAATTATTCAACAGAGACGCCATGGCGCGTCCTGAATTCGCCATGGCTTCGGCATGTTGACGCGCCGCAGGCGGCAAGGCGCACATAGCGATGCCGGCGCTTTCGCGCAACAGAGAGTCCAGATGCGGGCGCAGTCGCCCTTCCAATGAGGCATGTCTTTCCTCGTCCCGTACAGTGAGGAACTGGGGCGGTGGCGTCGGCTGGGATGGCGTTTCGGCGGATGGCGGTGCGGCTTCCGACATTTCCTCGGGCGTTACAAGGCGCAGGCCGGCTTCCTCCAGGGTAAGGGGAGTTTGCGCTGCTGCCGTTTCTGGCCGGCTTTCCCGCTCGTAGTCCCTGGGGATCGCCGTGCCGGCAATGAACAACGCCCCCAATCCCACCCCCAACAGGGGACCCGCCGGGAAAAAAGGCGAAGACGCAAACACATACATGCCCAATACACCGGCGGTTCCGCCGATAATGGATGCCAGACAGGCCAGCAGAAAGCGTCGCGCGCCCGGCAGGCCGGAAAGCCAGGCTCCAAGGCTTGTTGGTATAAAAAGCGCAGTGGCCAGCGGCCAAAGGGCGAGATAGTAGCTTGTCCAGGCAAAGCCCGGCACGAGCGGAAGCAGAGCCAGGGCCGCGCCCGGCAGGGAGAGCAGCATATACTGGGCGTCCAGACCCCGGGCCTTGTCGCGCGTCTGCATGAGATGCCGTCCAACGTGGGGCAGCAGCATAAGCGCAATGCCCGGCGCGAGTACGCCCGGCAATTCATGGATCGGCACGATGCCGTCAGGAGTGGCGGGCATGCCGTACGCAGCGTGGGCAAGGGTTGCGCCGGTATACAGGCATGTCCAGATGCGCCACTGGCCGCGCTCGGTCAGTCCGCGTAAAAGGCAGAGCAGCATGATCACGCTCAGAGCCACCAGAATGGCGGGATGCACCATGCGTTCCCAGCTTGTGGCCGCATTATGGGGTGTCCGCAACATGGGCGCGAACCAGGGGCCGGGCAGGCCTTCCAGGCGGATATACATTGTTTGGGGAGAGGATTGGGCTTCCGGAAGAAGAAAAATGGATTGCCGGCTTGGCTGGGTATCCTGCCATTCCATTGTGGTGGTGAAGGGGCTGTTTTTAGGAATAAAAAGTAAAGGCGTACCAGGAACGCTGCTCATATCCAGCAGAAGCGTTGCCGGACGACTTTCCAAAGCGCGTTGCCCCAGAGTGAAGCGTAACCAGAGCGTTCCGGACTGGTGGGGCGGGAAATGCGTATCCAGGGATGCAAAAGAATTTTGCTGCTCCGGGGAACTGATTTCCTGGATGCCCAGTTTGCCGCCCGGATCAAGCGTCCATTCCAGAAAGGGTTTAGCGGATAACGCTTCCTGTATCTGAGCGGCAGCTATTTGGCGGGCGGCCTGCGTACTCTGAGGAGGCAGGGCGGCGTACAGCAGCAACGCCAAGGGGAAAAAAATATGCCTGCATAGCCGGCGTCCGAAAGATATCGTCATTTTAATTCATCCAGCATGACACTCAACAGGGCTCCGTCCGGTGTCTTCGCCCTGGGGTTGATGCCTACGAGGGCGCGCCATACTTTACGCGCCTCATCCTTGCGGTTTAAATCGAAAAACAGCACCACGCCCAGATTGAAGCGGGACTGCTCATGTCGCGGATCGATGGCGCTCGCCTGGGTAAATTTTTCCGCAGCCCGCTCAAATTCGCCGAGCTGGCGGTACATGATCCCCACATCGGTCAGCACATCCGGGTCGTCCCCTTTGATGGAGAGTGCGTGTTCATAGGCGCGTATCGCCTCACGGGGCTTATTGGCGTCGAAATAACTGTTGCCGAGTTGAATCCAGGCATGCAGATCCTGTGGGTCTTTCCTGACCGCTTCCTCCAGTGCCTTGGAGCCGCTACTTTCCATGCCCTGTC